>NZ_JAQUOY010000031.1 GCF_028716865.1 Candidatus Methylomirabilis sp.
CCTTGAACTCATTGCTGTAGCGATGCTTCTTCATCCGTCCTGTGGACACCTGACAGCGCTTGACGCCTCGCATTGGACCCCCCTCCATTGTTAGGTGTGGGTGTCCACTTTATTGGGGGAGGTACTTACCGAGCTTCCCAAATGTGTTAGGCCGGGGTACCTGAATGAACCCCGCCCAGCGTCCACGGCTTGATCTTTGCCAGCGTCTTGGCAAGGGAATCCTTAGTCTTGGCTGCGTCGTAGTCCATCTGTAAGCCAATCCAGAAATTCTCGGACATGCCGAAAAACCGCGAGAGACGCAGGCCCGTATCGGCGGTGATGGCGCGCGCGCCGACCACGATCTCGCCAATGCGCCGTTGCGATACGCCGATCTCCTTGGCCAACCGGTATTGCGTGATACCCATCGGTTTCAGGAATTCTTCCAGCAGAATTTCACCGGGGTGCGGATAGGGAACTTTACGCATGATGTCTCTCCGTCAGTGATAGTCCACGATCTCAACGTCCTGCGGGCCTCCCGTCGTCCACACGAAGCACACCCGGAACTGATCGTTGATGCGGATGCTATGCTGCCCGGTGCGGTCACCTTTTAAGGCTTCCAGTCGGTTGCCCGGCGGTACGCGCAGATCATTGAGGCTTCCGACCTGGTTCAGTATTGCCAACTTGCGCATAGCAACGGATTCGATGTTCACAAACCGCTTGACCCGTTTGCCGTCAAATAGGCTTTGCGTATCGGCGCACTTGAATGACCGGATCGGCATATGCAAATACTAACGATATGAGTTAGTATTGTCAAGAGTTAGCGTGGGGGGTGATTGTAGTGCCCTTTCGAAAGCCAGTCGATATTCTTACCACGACGACGGCTTTTCTCCATGTCTTTAGCGAACTGCTGTGTATAGACGGGTTGGTACATCAGATACCGAGTTTCCGGAACATGTCGTCTGCATCATCGCAGACGATCAGATCACGTCCGGTCTCGGAAGCTTCGAATGTCCGTTTCGTGGTTGTTGTCGGAACGACGACATCGAACGGAAGTCCGCCACGAAGCTCAACTTGCCTGTAGAAAATCGTGATGGCTTGCGTTGCGTTCAGGCCCAATCGGTGAAAGACGGATTCGGCGTGGTTTTTCAGGTCCGGTTCCAATCTGGCCCGTACCATTGCGGTCTTGCTCATAATATCACCTCCATTTCCTTAAAGCATTGTAGCCAATTGGGGTACAGACGCAAGTCATCTCTTCCTGTTAACGACTTCGACTGTAGCGGCGAATGAAGTGAGTTCGCTGCAGCGAGCGGTGAGGCCGCTTTGTCGGTCGACTACCGGCGGATGCGAATCAGGACCCAACTTCCTGGGGTAGCTGGGCAAGGATCCGGTCGGCCTCCTCGAACTGGAACTCGTTGAAGACATGGATGCCCGCTTGTCGGAGGAGGGCTGTAGTGACTCCTTGCCCTGGAACCCGTCGGGAAGTGAACGTGCCGTCGTAGATGAAGGACGTGCCACAGGACGGGCTGCCCTCTTTGAGGACCGCGACCCGAATTGAGTCTCGTCGAGTATACTCGAGGGCCTGCTGCGCGCCGGCGACGAAGAAGGCGGAGACATCACGGCCGTTCACATCGAGGACCCTTCCGGTGCCCAACAGGACGCTCGACCTACCCCCAGCCTCAGTGATCTCAGCGGCTGGCCTCGGGACAGGCAACCCTCCCGCGACCTCCGGACAGAATGGCACGACGCGCCCTTCGCGCAGCCACCGCTGAAGGACGCTATCATGGCTCTGCTTGTGCTCGCCGTTGTGACGAACGCGCTCACCCAGCAGGCATGCGCTCACCAGCACTCGATGCATCGTGAATTGTCCCGTAAGAGGCCCAACAGATATTAGCCGACAGTTCTCAAATGGACCTTACGATATTGGTACGTGAAGTATAGCATGATATTTGTGACGCATCTCTTGGAACATCCTTGAATCCACAGGGTCCGACTGGATTCCGTGTCAAGCACGGAATGGCGGGCTAGAACAGAAGACACCCCGCAGCTTGCTGCGGGGGAGTTCATTAAAACGCTGGCACGGACACCAACTATTGGATATTCTGCTGGATAGATCTGTACGTGGTCTGCCATGTCCCACTAGAGATCTGATTGGTCGTAACAACGGAGGTGAGAAATCGATGCGGACAGCGCTGACCATCGCGGGCTCAGATTCCGGGGGTGGAGCGGGGATCCAGGCCGATCTCAAAACCTTTGCGGCCCTTGGTGTGTTCGGGACCTCAGCGATCACGTCGGTTACGGCCCAGAATACGGTCGGCGTCCAAGAGGTATACGACCTGCCGCCGGAGTTCGTCGGCCGCCAGATCGATTCGGTCCTTGACGATATCGCCATCGATGCGGCTAAGACCGGAATGCTCTCAAGCGCAGCGATTATCGAGGTGGTTGCGGCGAAGGTGAAGGCGCATGCAATCGAGCGGCTAGTGGTCGATCCGGTAATGGTGGCCAAGGGTGGGGCGCCGTTACTTCGGCCTGATGCAGTGAACGCGCTCATCGAGTATCTGCTGCCGCTCGCGCTCATCGTCACGCCGAACGTGCCAGAGGCTGAGGCGCTCACAGGGCTGACGATCACCGATCTCAATGAGATGCGCCAGGCGGCGCGACAGATTCACGGCCTTGGTCCGAGGTGTGTTGTTCTCAAGGGAGGCCACTTGAACGGTTGCGCGATCGATCTTCTGTTCGATGGAAGTCGCTTCACGGAGCTTGATGCCGAGCGGATCGATACGCTGCACACCCACGGGACCGGATGCGTGTTTTCTGCGGCCATCGCCGCGGAGCTGGCTAAGGGCAATCCGGTTCCGGAAGCCGTTGCCAGCGCCAAGCGCTTCATCACGGCTGCCATCCGTCATGGGTTTCCGCTTGGCAAGGGAGTTGGTCCGACCGATCCAATCGCGGCCGCCAGAGACCTCGAATCCCGCAACTTTGAACCTTGAACCTTGAACGTTGAACTTTGCCCTTGCATCCTACACATTGAATCATGCGCAACCGGACCCTGCACCGATGGGACGTCTCACCGCAAGAGGCAGTGGCGATCCAGCTCATGCTGCGACCGCAGCTTTGCCTGCACGGGACAGGACCGTTCGCCACAGTCGCGGGGGTAGATGTTGCGTACGATGCGACCTTACAGTTGATGTTTGCCGGCGCCGTTGTCATGAGCGACGACGGGCATGAAATGCTGGATTTCGCAACGGCGACTGCGAGCGTGGACTTTCCGTACATCCCGGGACTTCTGTCGTTCCGGGAGATACCGGCGGTTATCAAGGCCTGGAACAGACTTAAGACATCGGCGGATTGTCTGATCTGTGATGGTCACGGCCTTGCGCATCCCCGTCGCTTTGGGCTTGCCTGTCATCTGGGTCTCATGCTCGATCTTCCCTCGATCGGATGCGCCAAGAGCCGTCTGGTGGGGACGCACCGCGAGCCGCGGACGCGTCGCGGGAGCGTTGCGCCGCTACTGGATCATGGCGAGCAGATCGGCGTGGTCCTTCGGACGAAAGATGGGGTGGCGCCGGTCTTTATCTCCCAGGGCGATCGGATCGGTCTGGATGCCGCCGTGCAGACGGTGCTCGCAACCTGCCGCGGCTATCGACTCCCGGAGCCTCAGCGACGCGCCCATCTGTTGGTGACAAAGATGCGGCTTGCCGCTAGACCGTAGGTAGATAGGCTGAAGGCTGAAGGGAGCAGTGGGCCGCTGATAGCTGAATGCTGACCGCTTTTTCTCGTAAAGTTAGCGCATAAAGGAGGAGACTAGATGGAGTTAGGGCTGCGTGGGAAGGTCGTGGTGGTGACGGGTGGAAGCCGAGGGATCGGCAGGGCGATCGCCCTGGGGTATGCCGAGGAGGGGTGTCGGCTTAGTATCTGCGGTCGAGGCCTGCCGGCACTGGAAGAGGCGACCCAGACGATCAAAGCCTACGGGGTCGAACTCCTCACGGTGTCTACCGACCTCACCGACCCTCATGGGGCTGAGCGGTTTGTGCAGGCGACACTCGACCGATATGGCCGGATCGATGTCCTGGTGAACAACATCGGCGGGTCGCGCCGGGGGGAGTTGGAGGTCCTCTCAGAGAACGATTGGCGAGAGGTGTACGATCTGAACTTCTTCTCGACGCTCCGGATGGTCCGGCTGGTGGTACCCGTCATGAAGCGGCAGGGCGGAGGACGGATCATCAGCATCGCCTCGATCTGGGGGCGGGAGTCGGGAGGGGCGATGACCTACAATGCGTCCAAAGCGGCGGTGATCAGCCTCTCCAAATCGCTCGCCAAGGAACTGGCGCCTCACAATATCCTGGTCAACAGCGTCGCGCCAGGCTCAACGCTCTTTCCGGGCGGCTCATGGGACCGGCGACAACGCGAGAACCCGACTCAGATCGCCCAGTTTATCAAGGATGAGCTGCCGCTGGGCCGATTCGGCCGCCCCGAGGAGGTCGCCGCCGTCGTGGTCTTCCTGGCATCCCAACAGGCGAGCTTAGTGACCGGCGCGTGCGTCACGGTCGATGGCTGTCAGTCGCGCTCACTCATCTGACCGCCCGCCTGTTCCGCTATAGGCCTTGTTGAAATTCCGTTGACAAGTCTGTGAAATCGCAGGAAACTCCAACGTATTGTGAGCACTTATGAGACTGTGCACACAGACTAGTAGAATCATAGTTGGCCACAGGAACGGAGTATTCAGAGATTTCGATGGAGACGAAGTCTAAATCCAGCACGACTGCGGCATGGCTGGTTCCAAGCCTTGCGGCCATAATGGCGGTCCTTCTCGCCTTTTGGCTCCCAAGAATTTTCTCCGATAAGCCTGAGCTGAGGTTCTCTCTATCTTCTCCGATTTCAACCAAATTGCTAGGAACTCCCCTCACCAGCCATATACAGGAAGTCGCCGTGTCGAACGTCGGCGACATGGCCGCAAAGGACGTTGTACTCATTTGCGATAACGGCGTGCTGGGGTACGAACTGTATAAGTCAGCAGAGACCGACAAGGTACAAGAGTATATGGATAAAGGTAGACTGGAGGTACGGTATCAAGACTTGCCGCCAGGTGAAACATTTAAGGTCGTGCTTAGGGCAAGTAGTCCTCTGTCCGCCTACAACCTCAACCTTAAGCATAGCCAAGGGGTTGGAAAAGACGTTTTTGCCAAGACAAACCCGCTTAAGGACATGCTCTCTGGTAGCGTCATATTCGTCTTATATGTGTTGGGCTGGGGGTGGTTCAGCTTTAAGAATATGGGTATCGAGTCTGACGCCCGCTTCAACCCGAAGCGAGTCTTATCTCGAAGAAAGCCCTGGCACATTCGGAGACGCAAATGGGGCGACTACACCTCCACAGCTATAAATGCGTACTTCGCAGAAGGCTACACACACTATACACTAGAAAGCCTGCAGGAGAATGTCGGCTACAGATACCTAATCACTGACAAAGACACGTTTGATCTTGATGGTGAAGGACGTGAACGCGCAAATAGATCTGCTGTAGAGAATTTCGAGGATGCCGCCCTGTCTGCAATGAAGAACGCAAGAGGAAAGGATGAGGCTTTCAAGATACTGGGTATCGTTGTAGCTCTTGATGATCGCCGGTATTCAGCCATCAGAACTGCTATCAGCAAGGCATGGGTAGAAAAGATGCTCGACACGCTCTCATGGGGTGGGAGTTTATCGTTGAGTGACATTGCCTTAGGTCTAGCTGAGAGGCCGGATGGCATTCTTCCTGATCACTGGAATAACTATGTCAGGGCCCTAGAACGATTAATTCACAGAAACATTGAACATTGGGTTCGGTCCGACAAGGCGTTTGAGGCAGTTATAGATGCTGAGTATTTTGGATCCTTTTCCGAGGGAATCCAGAAGCTGATTAGAGAGAGTGTGTATGACCAGAAACTTTCGGAAATTCCAAAGTTTTTTGGGCGAGAAACGGATGCTAGGGAGTTCCTTGACAAGTACAACCTGAGTTGGATGAGTGAAGACGACGCAAGCAAGATTCGTAGGAATGCTGAGGCTACTATCAAGCTCTATCAAGACAAAGTGAAGTATGAGAGGCTCCTTGCGGGTTTGGTTGGTATTCTAAGAGAGGGAACGTGCGGTACCGAGCTTGAAGGCTACGAGGACCTCGCCGAGCCGCTGAAGAAGCTTGAATTGGAGATCGCTGACACTAGGAAGCGCATTGCCGAAGACGCTGGCAAGCTTGAAGAATGTGAAGCAGGGGTCAAGGAAGCAAGAACAAAGGTTGACAGGCAACTTGAGATAATAGCCTCTGTGTTGCGTGGGGACATAGAACGATTTCAAGGCTTAGAATACCCGGAAGATTTATTTGGCCCGGTAAACATTGCTCGCATACGGGAAGTGATCTCTCGCATCGCTTCGAGCCATTAATTAAAGTGGCAGATCCCATAATCGACCGCTGCAAAGATCGCCTAAGCAGGTCGACTCTGGGAGCTTTTTAGGCCAACATACAAATGAAGCGGATGGCCACGCCACGCGCCTTATTTGTGTGTTCGCTGATTTCGGGGACACCATGCTGTATGCTCACTTCGGGATTGAGTGAGAATCGGTATGGTATCCTGATGTCCTGGGTCGGAAGTTCGGCGAAGAAATAGGCGCCGCATGGGGTACTCCCGCGAAGCTTATCTCCGCAGGCTTTAAGCCGGGGGCATTACACATGTATCGCTTTCTCATTGTCATCGAAAAGGCTAACGGAAACTTCTCGGCTTACTCCCCAGACTTACCGGGCTGTGTCGCGACCGGCAAGACCCGCGAGCAAGTCACGCGGAACATGCATGAAGCCATTGAAATGCATGTACGAGGTTTGCTCGAAGACAAGCTGCCGGTCCCCAAGCCTCGCGCTTTCGCAGAATATGTGGCCGTGCTTTAGCGGCAACACATCCACACTTCGGGATTGAGTGGGAAGCGGAACGACGTCGGAATATCTGCAACGAATTTCAGAAATAGGACGGTAGGAACTCTACGCTCACATGGCCGGCAGATAGTCGCGAAGCTGCAGAATCCGAAGTCCCGGGATGGGTGGCAGATCCCTGTCGTTCGTGAGGTAGGCTGAGCAATGTGTGCCAAGCGCCGCCGCCAACTGCAGCGCATCCGGCGTCTTCACGCGAGCGGTAGCGCGAAGTTGCGCCGCCGCGCGTAGCAGTGGTCGGTGTAGGTCAACCAGCCGAATGCCTCGGCTTCTGGTGAGCAGCGCATTGTAACGCTCGGCCAGTGGCGCATTGCCGGCACGGTATGGCGCCACCAGTGCCTCAAGGAGCGTCAGTCCGGACGTCACACCCTCGAACGAACCGGTATCAATGGCGGCAAAGACCGGTTCCACCATCGACAGAAACTGCGGGTGTTCCTCAATAAAGTAGATGAAGATAACCGTGTCGAGGCCAACGGGGCCGCGCCCGATCTCTTCGATCAATCCCACGAGCGTCGCTCTTGCTCAATATACGCCGCCGAGTCCACACCGCGCCAGACCTCCTTACCAAGACCCTTCAATGTGAGAATCGAAAGGGACTCCGGTTCTTCTGTGGCTTGGGCCAGAATCTGGATGACTTCTTGGGCGACAGACCTCCGCTCGCGCTTGGCGCGGGCCTGAAGCTTCTTGTACAGGGGATTGGGCAGGTTCTTGATATTCAGCGTAGCCATGCTGTCCTCCATTATTCTTGCATTATGGAGGAATGTTTTCTGGAAGTCAACTCGCTCATTCGTACTGGATCTAGGTGTCGGCGGACTAGAGGACGGGTTGGATGTTCCAGATCTCGCGGGCGTACTCAGCGATGGCGCGGTCGCTCGAGAATTTACCCACCCGGGCAACGTTCAAGATAGCCTTACATGCCCAGGCTGCAGGGTCTTTGAACGCCTGAGTGACTCGTTCCTGGGTTGCGATATACGACTCCAGATCGGCCAGATGGAAGTACGGGTCCCCCCGGTCCAGGATAGACTCGTAAATCCAGCGAAACAGGCCAGGCTGGTTCGGACAAAACAGGTTGGAAACAAACGTATCCATGAGTCGTCTCATGTGGGGGCTGCGATGATAATACTCTCGAGGATGATACGACCCGCGCTCACGCATCCGCCGGATCTCCTCGATCTGTAATCCGAAGAGAAAGATATTATCCCGACCCACCTCTTCCATGATCTCGATAGTCGCCCCATCGTGGGTACCGATAGTGAGCGCCCCATTCATCGTGAACTTCATGTTCCCCGTTCCTGAGGCCTCCGTCCCGGCCATGGAAATGTGCTCGCTCACATCCGCGGCGGGAACGATCTGCTCCGCCAGGGAGACGCAGTAGTCTGGAATGAAGACCACCTTAATCAGCCCCTTCACCCGGGGATCGGTGTTGATGACGTCGCCCACACTGCTGATCAATTTGATAATCTGCTTTGCCGCCCAATACCCCGGCGCTGCCTTGCCGGCAAAGATATACACACGAGGCACAGGAGGCGCTTTCCCGTCTTGAGTCATACACTGATACTCATGGATGATCTGCATGACATTGAGCAGTTGCCGTTTGTACTCGTGAATCCGTTTGACGTGAACATCAAACAACGCATCCGGACTGACCGCCACCCGGCAGCGGTCATGGATGATCTGGGTGAGGAGCGCCTTGCTGGATCGTTTCACCGTCATGAATGCCTGTTGGAAGTCCGGATCCCGCGCATAGGGTTCCAAGGCCCTGAGCTTACCCAGGTCAGTGATCCAACCGTCCCCAATGGTATTGGTGATGAGATCGGCCAATAGCGGATTGGCGTGAAGCAACCAGCGTCGCGGTGTCACGCCATTCGTCTTGGTGCTGAATTTATCCGGCCAGAGTTGATAGAAATCTGACGCCAAAGAGGTTTTCATCAGTTGGGTGTGGAGAGTCGATACCCCATTTGTTGCATGGCTGCCGACAAGCGCCAGGTTGACCATGCGCACAGCTTTCTGCTCCCCTTCCTCAATCACGGACATACGTTGCAATCGCTCGTGGTCGCCAGGCCACACGGAGGCTACCTGCGCGAGGAATCGACGGTTGATCTCGTAAATAATCTGAAGATGCCGTGGCAAGACGTACTCGAGCAGCGAGACCGACCACTTTTCTAACGCTTCAGGCATCAAGGTGTGATTGGTATACGACAGTGCAGCCTGAGTCGTCTCCCAGGCCCTCTCCCAGGGTTGGGCATATTCATCAACCAGAATACGCATCAATTCTGCGACGGTCAGGGCCGGATGGGTGTCATTGAAATGGATGGCGACCTTCGAGGCAAACTGATCAAAGGTGGTATGGGTTTTTTCGTATCGTCTGACAATGTCTCTGAGGGCGCATGCTACAAGCAGGTATTCTTGAATCAGCCGCAGTTCCCGACCCGCTTCGATCGAGTCGGAGGGGTAGAGGACTTTGGAGATGGTCTCTGAGGCGATCTGCTGTTCAACCGCCTTCAGGTAGTCTCCATCATTGAAGATCTGCATATCAAATTCCTCGGACGATCTCGCCGAGTATAATCGCAGCACATTCACCGTCTGGCCGCCGAACCCCACAATCGGCATGTCGTGCGGAATGCCGACGATGATCTTCCAATCCATCCACATGGGGTTATATTGACCGGCGCGATCAATGCCATGTTCGACGCGGCCGTACAGGGGAACGATGCAGGCCTCATCGGGACGCTCAATCTGCCAAGGGCTTCCGTGAATCAGCCAGTTGTCCGGTTTTTCCTTCTGATACCCATTATCGATATCCTGTTTAAACAAGCCATACTCATAGTTAATGCCGTATCCATACGCCGGCATACTCATGGTGGCCATGGAGTCCAGAAAACAGGCTGCCAAGCGACCGAGACCGCCATTTCCCAGACCGGCCTCACACTCGCCTTCCAGCACCTCCGCGAGATCGACGCGCATCTTATGGAGCGCATCCCGGCACAGATTCAGTATTCCCAGATTGCTCAGATTGTTTTTCAAGGACCGACCCGGGAGATACTCCATGGAGAGGTAATGCACGCGCTTGGGATCGGCCTGTTGATACCGATTCTCGGTGTCTAACATTTTATCGATGATGGAGTCTCGAACAGCGAGCGCTACGGCCGTAAACAGCTCACGTCGGGAACAGCTCTCGCACCTTTTGCCTAATGAGTATTGGGCATGATAGTGGATGGCGTCTTGGAACGCGGATATCGTAAGGGCCTCATGACCTTGCTTGCCGAGTACTGACCCTGTATGCTGCTCAGGCCTTGGGTTCGACATCGGTCATCCTCTCAATGGTTCTTCTTTGCCTTGACACGGTCTGAAAAACCTGGTCAGGGTCAGGATGTTTTTCCCCTCGCAAGAGGTATAGGTCACTTTGTCCATCGTCACCTTCATAATGGCCAGTCCCAACCCCCTTTCGGGAATACTGTTCAGACGACAAGGGTCAAAATCCAGGGGTGAAGCCGTCTGAGGTTCGAGGTGCTTCGGGTCCATGGTCCTTCCCGTGTCACAGATCTGAAGGATCAGGTGGTCGGGATACTGCCCGAAGATCACCTCTACCTCATGCTCTGCCTCATTGCCGTAGGCATGCATGATGGCATTGGTGACGGCCTCGACCACACACAGCGCGATCTGGTGTGATTCGATATTGGAAAGCGGGATAAGAGCGCAGAGCCGCTCCACCGCTTGACCGATGAGCGGCACATTCTGCAGATCGCTGGTAATGGCCAGCGTGATCCGTCTTCCGTTCAACTCGCTCTATCCTTGTTCAGCCGCTCAAGGCTGAAATGGCCTGCTGCTCACTGCCAAACACCTGAAATACCCGATCCATCCTCGTCAGCCTGAACATGGTCATGGTGGTCTCCTGTAACCCGCACACGACCAGATCCCCCCGTCCCCCCATTCGCTTCAGGCTTGAGACAATCGCCCCCAAACCACTGCTGTCAATAAACTCTACCTTGGAGAGATCCAGCACGATCTTCGAGTTCCCCGAAGCGATTAGTTCAGCCATCCGCTCCTTAAAATCAGTTGCGATCCTGGCGTCCAGCCGCTCCTCTAGCGGCGCAACCACCAATGCCTCGCCTGCTCTCCGCTGCTCAAGCTGCATCGCGTTTGCTCCTTTGCCTATGTCTGCTGCTGGACCTTTACAGTGATACCCGCCAGATACGCTGCCAGCCGCTCGCACAGCGTCGTGATGGCCTGTTGATCGCCTCGCGCGCCGGCCTCCTCGATTCCCCGTCCTATCTCGCTGATCTCGATGAACCCGTAACTGCCCCCGACCCCTTTCATCGTGTGGCCTAACCGCGTAAGCTCCTCGTAGTTGCCTGCCTGGACTAACCGTGTGATCTGTTCAACATCCCGGCGCCGATTCTCTAAAAACTCTGGAATCAGGTCTGCCAGTTCCTCATCAACATAGACAACAGTCGTCTGTTCCCCCATTTCCACCTCTCTCATGCGACCTTCCGGGGCAGCCTTCGCACCCGCGCCCTCCAAACCAGCCAGATGGTGGGCTACCGTAGCAAGCATGAGATCCTTCTTCAGTGGTTTTGCGAGGTAATCATCCATTCCCTTCGTAAGGCATTGCTCCCGGTAGCCTTCCACCGCATGCGCTGTCATTGCGATGATGGGCGCCCGTCCCACGTTATGCTCGCGTTCCCATACCCTGATGGCCTGTGTCGCCTCAAATCCATCCATTCCAGGCATCTGTATGTCCATCAGGATGAGATCATAGCGAGCCTGCCGTACCGCGTTTACGGCTGCTGCCCCATTCTCCGCAATGACGACCCAGTACCCGGCCTTCTCCAGAATCGTTCTCACTAGAACCTGGTTATCCACGTTATCCTCGACCAGCAGGATGTGCCGCTGGATAGTGGGGCGCCTCACCTCCGGGATGGCCGGTTCAACCGGCGCCGTCGCTTCCTCTGTTCTTCGAAGCAGTCCGATCAACACATCGAAGAGCTTCGACTGCTTGACCGGCTTGGTCAGGACTACTGTAATTCCCAGCTCCTCTTTTGTGGCGGCTGGTAGCCCCTCCCAGGACGAGAGCATCACCAACTTGATTCCCTGAAGTCTTGAGTCCTGCCGGATTGCCCGCGCCACGGCCACCCCATCCATGTCCGGCATCTGATAATCCAGGATGACGATCTGAAAGCGGGCTTGCGGGGCGCGCAACAGCGCCAGGGCCTCCTCCCCCCCGGCCGCTTCCGTTACGGAGGTGCCCCATGCGTGCAGCGTCCTGCGCAGGATGAGCCGATTGGTCGGATTGTCGTCCACCACCAACACCGCCGCATCGCGCAGATCAGGATACACCTCTCCCTCCACCCGTACTGTCTCGGCTTCAGGCTCCGCCACGGATACCACAAGCTCACAATGGAAGGTGGATCCCTTGCCGACCTCGCTCTCCACCCATATCCGTCCGCCCATCAGCTCCACGAGGGCCTTTGAGATACTTAACCCCAGTCCACTTCCCCCAAATCGTCGTGTCGTGGTGGCATCCGCCTGAGCAAACGGGTCAAAGATTCTGGCCTGCTGATGCCTGGGAATGCCGATTCCGGTATCGGCCACCACAATATGAAGCCCAACTCGCCCAGGCGATTCGACCTTCGTCTGCTCGACCTGAAGCGCCACTTCGCCGCGTTCCGTAAACTTGATGGCATTGCCCACCAGGTTCACCAGCACCTGCCTCAGACGCGTGGGGTCGCCGCGAACCCGCGAGGGTAGCGTGGGATCCACATAGCACGTTAGCTCTAGCCCTTTTTTCTGGGCCCGGATGCTCAGGACCTCGGCCACACCTTCCACGACTTCTCGCAGGTGAAAGCCCACCTCCTCAACGGCCATCTGGCCTGCCTCAATCTTGGAGAGATCGAGGATATCATTAATGACCGTCAGCAGCGCCTCGGAGGACGACTGTACCATCTGCAAGAACTCTCGCTGCTCCGTAGTGAGCGCGGTGTCGAGGGTGAGATCCGTCATGCCCATGATGGCGTTGAGCGGGGTCCTGATCTCGTGGCTCATCTTGGCCAAAAAATCACTCTTGGCGCGGTTGGCCGTTTCGGCGGAGGACTTCGCCTGCTGGAGCTCGGCCTCTGCTCGCTTGCGTTCTTCAACCTCGCGCCTCAGCTCTTCGGCATGACGTTGCACCGAGTTGTACAGCCGACTATGCTTGACGACAATGCCCACCTGGTCGGCCAACGGGAGCAGGCGTTCAATGTCTCGCGAGGAGTAGGTCTCGGCCGTCAGGCTATCGAGGAAGAAGACCCCCAGCACCTCTCCTCCAACCAGGAGGGGAAGCTCAAGGGAGGACCGGACCCCCTCCTGCACCAGATACATCTCATCCCGGAACCTGGCCTCCTTTACCAGATCGCGCACAAGCCGGGGCTCCCCGTGGGTGAGCATCCACTCGATCGCCGTATCGTTTGTCATTGGCCAGCTCTGGCCCTGGTAGGCGGCGAGTGGGGGATTCGCTACGGAGTAGGCTACCTTGAGATGATCGCCTTCGGGGAGGACCACTCCCAGACGATCATACCGGACGTAGGACTCCACCGCCTGGGCAAACGTCCCGAAGACCTCATCGAGTTCGAGTGATCGGTTCAGCAGTCGGCTCAGCGTAAAGAGCGCCTCCCACCGCGCGGCGTGGTCCTTTGTCGTCTCGTACAACTCGGCCAGATCGGCGTGGGCGGCTATCAGGTCCGCGTCTGTCTGCTTGCGGGCGGTGATGTCCTGCTTGACCGCGATGAAATGGGTAATCTGACCTCGGCTGTCTCGGACGGGGGCGATGGTCTGCTCTTCGGTGTAGAGATCCCCATCCTTGCGCCGATTAATCATCTCCCCGTGCCAGACCTCTCCGGCGAGAATCGTCGCCCAGATATGCTGGTAGAACGCGGTGTCGTGCTGGCCTGACTTGAGGAGGCGCGAATTTCGGCCGAGCAGTTCCTGGGCTGTGTAGCCGGTGAGTTGTGTGACAGCGGAATTGACCCAGATGATCGTCCCCTCTCGGTCAGTGATCATGATGCCGTTGGCCGCCGCCTCCAGTGCGATGTCTTGCAGGTGCAGTTGAGCTTCTGCCTGCTTACGGGCGGTGATGTCGCGGATCGCGCTCATAGCGATACCGCCATCCTTGGTGGGATAGTAACTCAGCTTGATGTCAACGGGAAACTCACGTCCATCCTTGCGCACGCCGTATAGTTCCAGGCCCACCCCCATGGGCCGCGTCACAGGGGCGGTAAGGTAGGCTGCGCGCTGCGTTGCGTGCTGACTGCGGAAACGTTCGGGTACCAGCATCTCAAGGGGCGCGCCCAGCAACTCCTGCTGCGTATAACCGAACAGCCTCTCCGCTTCCTCGTTTGCGAGCACGATGCGTCCCGCCCTGTTGACGAGCAGTATGGCGTCCGGCGCAGCGTTCACCAGTCCGCGAAACTTGGCCTCGCTTTCGGCAAGGGCGTTGAGCATCTCATTCAGAGAACTGGCCAGACGGCCGAGCTCGTCAACGGCCGACACCGGGGCGTAGGCAGTCGCCTCACCAGCCGTGCGGGCATCCATCGCCGCTCGAATGGCGGTGACTGGACGCAGAACCAGTCGCTGTAGTAGTGCCCAGGCTACAAGTGAGGTCAGCAGGATGACCGTAAACAGGATGGCGCGCACCTGCCACATGTGAGTTACCCACATGCTCAGTGCCACCATGACGATACTGGTCACGAGCAGCGGTACGACGATGATGTTCTTGAGGGAAAGGAATGAGCTGGGAGGCGAACTTCGCTGCATCGATATCCTCTAGTAGTCGCTACACCCTCTCAAGCGCCAGAAGGGTAATATCATCTTCGAACTCATCACTGCCCCTCCAGCGTCCCAGCGTCTGCTCTATACCCGCCGTTACGTCCCGTAACGGACGGTCTCGCCACTCTTCCAAAAGGGCCATGAGACGGTTGACGGAAAAATGTTCTCCATGCTGATTGGTACATTCAGGGATGCCGTCGGAGTACAAGAAGAGCCTGTCGCCGGGATGGAGGGTGAGGTCTTGTTCGTCGTACTGTGCATCGGGCAACATCCCCACCGGAAACCCCCCCGTTCCCAGCAATTCAGCCGTGGCCCCCGTGGGTTGATAGACAGGGGACGGATGGCCGGCCTGGGTCAGAATGGTCCGAGCGTTTCTGACGTCTACGATGCCATAGACCATAGTGAAGTAGTGCATGGCATCGTCATCGGACTGAAACAGTTGGTTGAGGGCGCGGATAGCCTCCGCAGGCGTTGCGATGTCGTAGTGGGGCGGGTCGGGGATGAAACGCATCAATGGACCGCCCTGACTGGATATTGGGGAGAGGACCTTACTCAACGTGACCGACAGCATCGCCGCGGGAATCCCGTGACCGGCAACGTCAAGGATGTAAAAGCCCACCTGGTGTTCATTGAGTTGAAAGACATTAAAGATATCCCCCGCGACGAAATGACAGGGAGCGAATATCCATTCGAACCTGAACCCGGGGACGGTCAGTTGACGGCTTGGCAGGAGACCTCGCTGCATCTTCACCGCGGCATCAAGGTCCTCGCGAATCCTGGAATAGGCATCCTGTAATTTTGTATTCTGCTCTTCCAGATCACTTTCCAGCTTGACGATCCGTTCGCCTGCCCTGATCCTGACCTTCAGTTCCCCGGCATTAAAGGGTTTGATTAAGAAATCGTCGGCGCCGGCTTCCATTCCTTCGATGAGCTCACCCTTTGAATTCTTGGCTGTCAGGAGGATGATGTAGATATACCTCGTGAACCTCGCCTCCCTGATCCGGCGGCAGAGCCCTAACCCGTCCAGCTTCGGCATGATCCAGTCGGTGATCACAAAACTGATCGATTCGTCCTGGAGATGCTCCCACGCCTCCACTCCATCGGCCGCAGGGACGACATCGTAGCCCCATCGTTGGAGGGTTCGCAGAAGTAGCTTCCGCATATCCACGTCATCGTCAACGATCAGTATTCGCATCGAGCGTGCCTACTCTCTGCCTCGCCGGCGCACACATGGCCATCAAGCCCACTTCTCACCAATAACAATAATAATTTAGGACGAGGCCGGTTGGGATGCAACTATATGGCAAGGCCGCGACGGGCAAGCGATCAGCCTAGCCAGAGCCAGTAGGTCGGGTTAGCGTAGCGTAACCCGACATCCGCATGCGAACCGTCGGGTTACGGCCATAACGGCCTAACCCGACCTACACTCACTGAGCTGACTGTATCCTCTAGCGAACGATGGAGAAATCAAATCCCTCGAGCGTAGCCCGCACGTGGTTGAGGAAGGCGCTGGCGTAGGCGCCGTCGATGAGACGATGATCGTAGGAGAGACAGAGGTAGGCCATCGAACGGATGACGATCGCATCGTCAATCACGACCGGACGCTTCACCACTCTACCCAGGCCCAAGATGGCTGCCTGCGGTTGAACAATGATCGGTGTTCCGATCATGGTCCCTAGCGCGCCGAAGTTGTTGACCGTGAAGGTACCTTCGTGAACCTCCTCCAGACTGAGCCGTTTGTCGCGAGCCCGTACGGCCAGATCAGCTAACTGTTTCGTCAGGGTCAGAAAGCTCTTCTTATCTGCCTCCCGCAGCACCGGGACAATAAGACCTTCCTCCAGGGCCACGGCGATCCCGATATTGATCGCGTGCTTGACAATGATCCCCTCACGAGTGAAGGAGGCGTTTATAAGCGGATAGGCCCGCAGGCCATCCGCGACGGCCTTCACGACAAAGGGGAGAAAGGTAAGTGTGATTCCGATCTGCTTGAGGAAGCCGTCATGGTGTACCTGTCGGTATCGGTCGATAGCCGTCATATCGACCTCGTGAATCTGTGTGACGTGAGCAGCGGTCCGCTGGCTCCGGATCATATGCTCAGCGATGGCCTTTCGCATGGAGCTGATCGGGAGGATCCGGTCCTCGGCAATGGGAAGCGGTTCAAGGGGTGCTCGGGGCGGCGGGGCAGCCGTCTGCGCTCGGAGGGCGATAAAGCCGAGCAGATCTTTCTTGGTCACACGTCCATCTGCGCCGGTTCCTCTTATCTGGGTGAGGTTCACGCCGTGCTCCTTGGCGAGCTCGAGGACGGCAGGTGAGAACCAGTGTGTTGCCGGAGCCGCAGCTTCTGGTGCGGGCGTAGCGGCCTGAACTCCCTCCTGCCGCCCCACCACCGGCCTGTCCGGCGAGACCGCGCCGGCGTGAGAAGCCTCGCCGATGTAGGCCAGCACGGCTCCGACCAACGCTGTTACCCCTTCCTGGACGACGATCTGGGCCAATACCCCGTCGGCAGGGGAGGGGATCTCAACATCTACCTTATCCGTGGAGATGGCGACGAGAGGCTCGTCCTTGGCCACGGGCTCCCCCACCTTCTTCAGCCAGGTGACGACTTTCCCCTCAGCAATGCTCTCGCCCATCTGGGGCATGATGATTTCAATGGGCATGGTCAGTGCTCAGAAACCAGCGAGTGCTCGCGCCTTGCCGGCGATCGTGTCGGAATTGGGCAGGTACGCCTCCTCCAGTACCGGACTGAAGGGGACAGGGGTATGGGGGGGCGCCACACGGACGATAGGGGCATCCAGATACTGGAAGAGTTCCTCTGCGATCCGGGCCGCGATCTCGCCTCCAATGCCGCCGGTCTTTGACGCCTCATGCACCACCATCACTCGTCCGGTCTTTTTGACCGAGGAGGCGATCGTAGACATATCCAGGGGCTGAAGTGTCCGGAGGTCTACGATCTCCAAGTCGATCCCTTCCGGCAGGACTTGCTCCGCCGCTGCAAGTGCCTGCTGGAGCATGGCGCCGTAGGTGATCACGCTGATGGTGCTGCCTGGTCTTTTCACCTCTGCCTGGCCGATTGGTACGATCGTGTCCCCCTCCGGCACTTCCCCTTTGATGTGACGATAGAGGTACTTATGCTCAAAGTAGATCACCGGGTTGGGATCGCGAATGGCCGCTTTCAGGAGGCCCTTGGCATCGGCAGGGGTGGAGGGGGCCACAAGCTTGAGGCCCGCCACATGAAAGAACCACGCCTCGGGGCACTGGGAATGGAACGGCCCCGCGTGGATGCCGCCGCCGTAGGGCGCCCGAATCACCATGGGGACCGGTTCACCGATGCGGTAGTGATGTTTGGCCGCCATGTTGACGATCTGGTCAAAGGCACAGGCAATGAAGTCGGAAAACTGCATCTCGACGACAGGCCGCATCCCCATGAGGGCCGCGCCGATCGCCGCCCCGACGAACCCCGACTCGGACAGTGGCGTATCGATGACACGCTCCGGCCCGAACTTATCCAGGAATCCCTTTGTCACCTTGAAGGCGCCGCCGTAGACCCCGATGTCCTCTCCAAGCATGAAGACGCGCTCGTCCCGGTCCATCTCTTCCCACAAGGCTTGGCGGATCGCTTCGAGATAGGTGATTTCCATCGTCTCCTCACGCAGCGAATAGCTAATGAAGTGTCTCAGAAATCACTTGACACTGAACCCGTTCGGGCTGAGCCCTTCGACACCGTTCGTCCTGAGCCTATCGAAGGAACGAACGGTACTCAGGACAGGCCCTGTCGAAGCCCTGTTTACGCACCCTTCGACAAGCTCAGGGTGAACGGGGTATGTAAACGAATTTAAGAAGCAGTACACTAATAGCTGCCGGCTAAGCGGCGTACACTCCATCGAGGAGGTCCTTCGCGTTCGGAAGCGGGCTTGATTCCGCGAACAGGACCGCCCCCTCGATCTCCTTCGCGATGCGGTCGTCGATCGCCTTGGCGGATGCGTCGTCGAGGAACTTCCGGTCCCGCAGATACGCTGTGAATCGATCGATCGGGTCTCGTGCTCGCCACTCTTCGAGCAGGGCCGGCGGAACATACGAGGCGTCGTCATGCTCGGCATGACCCCGCATCCGCATCGTTTTGCCTTCCACGAGTGAAGGGCCTTCGCCCATTCTCGCGCGAGCGACCGCCAGGGCGACGGCGTTGCGGACGGCAAGCACATCGTTGCCATCCACGCTGATGCCCGGCATCCCATAGGCCTTGGCGCGATCGGCAATATGATCGATAGCCATCTGACGGGAGAGCGGGGTAGAATAGGCGTACTGATTATTGTGACAGATGAAGACGACGGGCAGTTTCAGTACCGCCGCGAGGTTCAGCGCTTCGTGGAAATCACCGCGACTGGACGCCCCGTCGCCGAAGAAGGCCGCTGCCACTCGCCGCTCGCGCCGAATCTTAAAAGCGAGGGCGACGCCTGCCGCCACCGGCAGCAGGTCGGCCATCGGGCTGATGAATCCGATGACGCCCCGTGTGATATCACCGAAATGAACATTGCCGTCCCGTCCCCGGGTCAGTCCGGTCTGCTTGGCCAGGTACTGGGCCATATACTCCTTCGGCGTGATGCCCTTCATGAGATTTGCGCCGAGATCCCGGTGGGTGGGGGCGATGACGTCGCTGGGTTCGAGCGCGGACGCGCTCCCCACCCCGATGGCCTCTTCCCCTGTGCCGAGGTAGACGCCACCGACGATCTTACCCTGTCGGTACAGCATAATGACCCGCTGCTCCAGGCCGCGGGTCAGCTTGAGGTAGTAATAGATATTCAGTAACTCGGCCGGTGTGGGCTGCTGAACCCCCATCACGCCACCTCTCCCTGGTGTTATGTAAAGCGACTTCGCCTTGACGGGCCGTAGTATAATCTGTCCAAACTGTGTTTGTAAATCATTTCATCAGATACACGAACATCTTCCGCCGTCTGCTGAATAGGCCTTCCTAGAGTATTCTCAACGTCCCATTGCGAACATCATCAGGACGATGAGAGAAATAGCGATAGCGGCCACAATCAGGAGTAAGCGGGTGGCTCTCCGTGTGTACTTGTCTATCCGTCGGTGTGGCATCTCTTACTCCACCGCAACAGCGTTCGCCCTATAGCCCAGTTCCTTTCTTAGCATAGCATATGGCCAGAGGGTTCCTCTGAAGCTTCTTACTCCAATGCGATATGGTCGTCGAACCCACCAGAAGGCGAGTGACGTTGTCAGCATCTGGAAGCCGAAGATGGGCTATGGAAGCGGATTTTTCCGGTATGCTCTTTGGGAAAAAAGACTTGACAGCCTTGGAATCGTCAGTAATATAAAAGTTAGATTGCGTGGCACGTTGCCCTTGGATGACGTAACGCGACCATGAGCGTAGGGACCCCAAGGGCGTAAGGAGGTCAGGCGACCATGAATGACCCTGAAAAGAGCTCGGCGAGGTTAAGTTCTCTTAGAAAGACTATGCGGAAGCTTTCTGAACAGCTTCCAGGGAGCGAGACAACGTATCACCGTAAACTTTCCCGGTATGAGGATGAGATCGAATCGCTCCAGACGCAAGTGAAGACCCTCGAAGAGGAGATCTATCACCTCCAACGACGACTGGACCAGACTCCAAAAGAGTTTGAGTTTCTCCGGTCCAAGCTCGACCAGTCCCGCGAACAGTTGGGCGAGGCGCATCATCAGAATCAGCGGATGGTTCAGGCCTTGCAGCAAGCGAAAGAGCAGATAGAAAGTCTTCGCGAGGAGGTGGAGAAGCTTTCCGCCCCGCCGAGCCCGTATGGAATCTTCGCGTCAATGAACCCTGACGGAACGGCAAATATCTATACGGGTGGCCGAAAGTTAAAGGTCAACCTCCATCCTTCGGTGCTGCCTGAAACGCTTCGTAAGGGCCAGGAGCTGGTCCTGAATGAGGCGTTCAATGTGATTGAGACCGCAGGCTTCGATGAACAGGGCGAGGTTGTGACCCTGAAAGACCTGCTCAATGAAGGCCGGGCTATTGTCACGCTGCGCGCCGATGAGGTGCGGGTAGTAGAACTGGCCGAGCCGCTGCGACAACTCTCCCTCAAGGCGGGTGATCATCTGCTCCTCGACCCGCGGTCCGGGCACATTCTGGAAAGGTTGCCCAAGACCGATGCCCAGGAGCTGTTCCTTGAAGAGGTTCCGAGCATCGGCTATGAGGCCATCGGTGGTCTCGGTCCCCAGATCGAGATGATCAGGGATGCCATCGAGCTGCCTCATCTGTATGTGGACTACTTCCGGGAACACCAGCTCCAGCCCCCGAAGGGGGTGTTGCTCTATGGACCGCCGGGTTGCGGCAAGACGCTGATCGCGAAGGCGGTCGCGCACTCCCTGGCAGAGCAACTGGCAAAGAAGACCGGACAGGCGGTGAAGGGCTACTTCCTGAACGTCAAGGGCCCTGAGTTGCTGAACAAGTATGTCGGCGAGACGGAGCGGCAGATCCGAGAGATCTTCGGTAGGGCCAAGGAGAAGGCCACAGAGGGATCGCCGGTGGTCATCTTCTTTGATGAAATGGACTCGCTTTTCCGGACTCGTGGCTCGGGCATCTCCTCAGATATAGAGTCCACGATCGTCCCGCAATTCCTGGCGGAACTCGATGGCGTAGAGGGGCTCAAGCACGTCATTGTTATTGGGGCCACGAACCGGCAGGACCTCATCGATCCGGCGGTGCTGCGTCCGGGGCGCTTCGACGTCAAGATTAAGATCGACCGGCCAGACCAGAGTGCGGCGCATGAGGTCTTCTCGAAGTACCTGACACCTGAACTGCCGTTCGCAGCGGCGGAGATTAAAGCCCATGGGACGCCTGAAAAGGCGGCGGCAGCCATGATTGAAGCGGCGATTCAACTCCTGTACGCCGCAATCCCGGAGCACCGCTTTCTGGAGGTCACCTACGCCTCAGGCCAGCAGGAAACGCTGTACTTCAAGGACTTCGCTTCAGGAGCGATGATCGAATCGATCTGCACAAGGGCCAAGAAGCGGGCGGTTAAAAGGATGATTGCGACGGGCGCCAAGGGCCTGACGATTGAGGACCTGCTCGATGCCGTCCGGACTGAATTCAGGGAGAATGAAGATCTTCCGAATACCACCAATCCGGACGACTGGGCCAAGATCGCCGGGCGGCGAAGCGAGCGCATCGTCAATGTGCGGACAGTGTTCGACCGTGAAGAGAAAGAGAAGAAGTCCCGCAAGGTTGAAACCATCTCCACCGGTCACTATCTGTGATGAGGACACATGGCGATTGAAAAGATCATGGGGACGGAGACCGAGTTGGGGATCAGCGCAAAGGATCCGGCCGGTTTCGATCCCGTGTCAAATTCTATCCTGTTGATTAATAGTCATCGTCCCCTCGCTGAGGTGAGGGCGATGTGGGATTATACAGGTGAGAATCCGCTCCTCGATGCCAGAGGATTCGAGGTGAGCGGCGAGCGCGAAAGACCAAGCCAGCAGGATAATCGCACCATCAACAAGCTGCTTCGCAACGGCGGCCGTCTCTATGTTGACGGGGCCCACCCCGAATACTCCACGCCGGAGTGCGCCAACGCCCGCGATCTGGTCTGTTACGAGAAGGCCGGTGAGCGGATCTTCGAATTATGCCTGGCCTCAGCCAACCTGACCCTTCCGGAGCGGCAGCGAATCTTCATCTACAAGAATAATAGCGACGGAAAGGGGAATAGCTACGGCCATCACGAGAACTACTTGATGGAGAGGCGGATTCCCTTCGACCAGATCGTCCAGGGGCTCACACCCTTCTTGGTGACCCGTCTGATCTTTGCGGGCGCCGGCAAGGTCGGGGCCGAAAATGGCGCCGAACCGTGTGACTTCCAGATCTCTCAACGGGCCGACTTCTTTGAAACCTTTATCGGCCTCGACACCATGGCCAAGCGACCGATCATCAACACCCGCGATGAGCCCCACGCCGACGAGGAGAAGTACCGCCGTCTGCACGTCATTGTCGGCGACTCCAACATGTCGGAGGTCGCCACCTACCTGAAGGTCGGCACCACCGCCATCGTCC
>NZ_JAQUOY010000032.1 GCF_028716865.1 Candidatus Methylomirabilis sp.
CCAGGATGATCTGCGGATCGTTGACGAGCGCTCGGGCGATCGCCACCCGCTGCTGCTGGCCGCCGGACAGTTGACTGGGGTGGTGATCCTCACGGCCGGCCAGTCCGACCGCGTGCAGCGCCTTGAGCGCCTTGGTCTGGCGGTCGCGGACTGCAGCACCGTTATAGAGGAGCGGCAGTTCTACGTTCGCGACGGCGCTCGTCCTCGACAGAAGGTTGAACGACTGAAAGACGAAGCCGATCTTCTTATTTCGAATATCGGCCAGCTCATCTCGACTGAGTTGACCCACGCTGACGCCGTCAAGACGGTAGCTGCCGGATGTCGGCTTGTCCAGGCATCCCAGGATGTTCATCAAGGTGGACTTGCCGGACCCGGAGGCGCCCATGATCGCCACAAACTCCCCCCGTTCAATGTGGAAGGAGACCCCCCTCAGCGCCTGGACGGTCATGTCTCCGAGCCGGTAGTGCTTGACCAGATCCTCGATCTCGATGAGCGCTGCCATGACCCCTGACCTAGAATCTCGGCCCACGCTGGCCGAACGGCTGCGCCGGCCCGCCCGAGGCCTCCTTGGACACAGCCCCGATGATCACCTCGTCTGCCTCTTTCAGATCGCCCTCGAGCAGCTCGCTGGTGCTTCCATCCGTGATGCCCAACTTCACCGATACCGGCTGAGGCGTTTGGTCGTGTCCCAACACCCAAATGGTCTGACTGCTGCCTCCCTTTGCCCCCCCACGGGCCCTTGGTGCGCCTTCGCCTGTACCCGCACCTGAAGCGGATGCGCGAACAGCCCCCTCCTTGCCTGCCGACTGGCCTTTGAGGCCCGGAGGCCGGAAGCGCATGGCGGCATTTGGCACCTTAAGGACGCCCTCGCGCCTGTCCACCAAGATCTTGACATTCGCCGTCATCCCCGGAAAGAGTTTGAGATCAGGGTTGGACACTGCAATTACGGCATCATAGGTAATGACGTTCTGGATGTTGATGGCCGCCTGCCGAATCTGCACGACCTTTCCCTTAAAGATCTCACCCGAAAAGGCGTCGACGGTGAAGGTTGCGTCCTGCCCCACGTGAACCCGTCCGATGTCGGCCTCATCCACGTTCGTGTCCACCTGCATCTTAGTCAGGTCCTGCGCGATCAGGAACAGGGTCGGCGCCTGGAGTGAGGCTGCTACCGTCTGTCCGACATCCACATTTCGCGAGACGACGGTCCCGTCCACCGGCGCCCGTATATAGGTATGATCGAGGTCAACCTGGGCTTGCTTCAGGGCCGCCTCGTTCTGCTTCACCTGCGCCTCAGCCGACGCGAGTTGGGCGACGGCAACCTCGTGCTGGGCCTGGGTGGCGCGAATGGTATAGCCCGCGGCCTGATCCTGGGCCTTCGCGGCCTCGAGGGCCGCGACGTTGGAATCGTGGTTGGCCTGCGCCGAATCACGTTCCTCGGCCGAGATGCCGCCCTCTTTATAGAGATCGATCCGGCTTCTGAGCTTGATCTGAGCGTCCAGGACGGCGACCTTGGCCTTGGCCGCGTTCGCCTTCGCGGCTTCCAGTGACGCCCTGGCATTGGCGATGTCGGCTTCGGTTTTCTGGATCATCGCCCGGGCGTTGAGGACGGCCGCTCGGACATTTTCCAGGTTGCCCTTCGCCTGGTTCACCTTGGCCTCAAAGATCTCCGGATCGATCCTGGCCACCAGTTGCCCTTTCTTGACCTTGGTGTTGAAGTCGGCATGCAGCTCCTTGATATTCCCGGAGACCTGGCTGCCGACCTGAACGGTGACGACGGCGTTGGGGTTGCCGGTCGCCGAAATGGTGGCCTCGATGTCCCCCCGCTCTACCTTGGCTGTCCGGTACTCAACGTGGTTTTGCCCGCGCAGGTACGCCCAGCCACCCAGACTGGACAGTACGCTCAGGCCAATGATGACCGATAGCGCCTTCGCTTTTGGTATTTTCATGGGTATCACAGCTCGAGCTGATTTTTCTCCAGGATCGTGCCTTTCTGAAGCTCGAGATTGGCCAAGTCCTGATTATAGGTCGTGATCGCCTGGATCTCGCTGGCTTGGGCTGCCGCCAAGTCTCGCTGGAACGACAGGACGTTGAAGGTCGTCGTGACGCCGGCCTCGAGCCGTTTCTGCTCGACCCGGAGCTGCTCCTCCGCCAGCACCCGCGCCGCTCTGGTGGCCTCCACGCGACGGACATCGGCCTCCACGCGACGGACCGCCTCCCGAACCTGAGTGATGATCTGTCGCTTGAGATTCAACAGACTTGTCTCAGCCTGATCGTGGCTGAGCTTTGCCTGAATAAATGCCGACCTGGCGGAGCGGTTGCCTAACGGGTACGTCAGGACCAAGCCTGCCGACCACTGGGTAAAATCGCCTGAGGTCAACCGATCCAGATCGCCGCCGGCGCTGCCGTTCAAGCCGTTGAGGCCGACATTGCCCTGCAATTGGAGACTGGGCAATAACTGGTTCCTGGCGACTCTGAGGTTCAGGTCGCTGTTCTGAATGGTCAACTTTTGCGCAGCATACTCTGGCCGCTTCTCCAGGGCCTCCTGAATACTGGCATCCGTATTCACCTGGACCACTTCAAACGGTGGCGTGTCGGCTGGGAGGAGCGTCCTAGCCCAGATTCGCTCACCGTCAGGGAAGTTGATGATAAGCTTGAGTTGATCTTCGGCGTCCTTGATCGCCTTCTCGGCCAGGATTACGTTTTGCACCTGGGCGGCAGCCTGAGCCTCCGCTTGCGTCACCTCGACCGGCGCCGCGACACCAGCTCGTACCCGGGCCCTGTTCAGTTCCTCCAACTCCCTCGCCAAGCGCAGCGACCGCTGCTGAACCTCCAGGTTCTCAATCGCAAACACCAAGTTCCAGTAGGCGTTGTGGACACTGGTGATCACCTGATTGGCTTGTTGACGGAGCTGCGTCACCGAGATCGCCTGATTGTTCCTGGCAATCTTGATCGGCGCGGTATTCACATCGACGCCGAAGTTCTTGAGGAGATCCTGCGTGATGCTCAACGTCAGGACCGACTTGTACGAGGGGTTGATATCGGCAAATTGCGAGTTGGTTTTATATCGGTTATTGGTCAAGCCCAACGTGTAGCTGGCGCCGAACGGCAGCTTCTGAACGAGAGAGGTATTGACATCTCGATTTTCTATTGTGTTGACCGTTGCTCCTGCAAGCCGCGTCGCTGTAGGCGAGGTCGTCCGGTTCGCATCGAGCGTAAGGGAGAAGGTCGGATCAAAGATCGACTTCGCAATAACGATGTCCTCGGATTTGAGTTTTGGGTTATAAGCGGAAATGACAATATCCAGGTTATTCTTCACGGCCAGCAGGACGGCCTCGCGGAGGGAAAGGCGAAGTTCGCCTACCTCCGTCAGCTCGGTCTGGCCCGATTCCGCTTGGGGCACTGACTGAACGACCAGGCGCCTCAGATCGTCAGATACCCCGACGCGAGTCGGATCAAGAGGGGATGAAAGAACGTTCTCCGCTCCCACCGCCACAACAGGTAAAATGATCAGAAACATCGCCGACATCGTCCACGAGTACACTATGCGCTGCAACGCCGTCATGCTACCTCCTTTCCTCCTTCACCATTCACCCTATACCTTATTCTACGGCTTGCGCTCCGACGCCGGAGGTGGCGAGGCCGCCTGTTCCTGCACCCGACGCTCCTCGTCCCACCGCTTGACAAACGCCTCGAAGCGGGGCTGCTGCTCGGCATTCAGGACCCCGCGAATTCGCTGACGCGCCCGCTGTCTTACCTCCTCGAACTGCGGCTGAAGACGCTTGCGCAGGGCCAGAAACTCCTCGCGCGTCTCATCCAGCGCTGCATTCAATGCGCCCATCTGCGCCGGCTGAAGCCGTACCGCCTCCGTCAGCTCTTGGACGTAGCGCTCCCGATTGAACTTCCCAGTCCAAACAGCCTGGGGCATCGCTTCCCTCCGGCGAGAGTACGCCGACCAGCTCAGGGCGCCCGCCGCAAAACCCAGGAGAAAGACGACGAGAAAGGCGAGTCCAACCTTAGCGCGTGTCTCGATCATCTGACCCATCCCGCACTTCGCCCTTACCCCTTCCCTCTCCCACCGGGAGAGGGAGCGAGGGTGAGGGCCCGCGCGCGTCATCCTGCCTCAACGCAAACGCCAGCATCTGGTCCCGACTGGGCTGTCCGACCACTCCCGGTAGGTTTACTTCCTCCAGGGAAAAGGCGTACACGTCCGTTCCGCCACGCACCTGAACGGGGAGCGACGAGCGCGATCCGCCCACCGGGAGCGTCACCCCGGCGAGCAGCAGGACTCCCATAGCCAGCGCCGGGATCAATCGCCTGGCGAATCCCCAGGCATGAAGCAGGCGTATGTCGGGCTGGCTGATCTCCAACTCCTCCAATCGCGCTCGCAACCGAGGGTAAAAGGTAGGTCCGGGTCCGGTCTCTTCGCGCAAGGCCTGAAAGAGCGCCGACGACAGCCTGGCGATCTGTCTCGCCTCACCGCACGGAGGGCAACTCTTCAGGTGAAGTGCGAGCGCATTATAGTCTGCAGAGGAGTGGCCTTCCCGGCCCTTATCCTTCAACAGTTTCTTTGCCTTGCGACAAGTCATCCGCCCCCTCCTTCACGATGTGCCGCCTCTTCTTCCTGACGGATCATGCGCTGAAGCCAAGCCTGCATTGCCCGGCGCGCCCGCCATAGACGGACCTTCGCGGCCGCTCTGGTACAGCCGATGGCATCGGCAATCTCCGCAATCTCAAGTCCGTGAACTTCCCGCAATGTGATGATCAGTCGATCCTTTGGCGCAAGGTCGGCTAGAATCCGCTCCGCAAGATCTCTGGCTGCAATCTGATCTCCGCTCTGGGTCTCAATTGACGAATACCCCTGCTCGGCCAGGCAATGCATAATATCACGCTCACCTTCCCCCAAGTCGGTAAAGGTCACCTCAGCGTGTCGACGGATTCTCCGAAGGTAATCGTAACAGGTGTTGACGGTGATCCGGCGAAGCCACGGCGCGAATGGGGCCCCCGGCCTGAACCGCCCAATGGCCAGGTACGCTTTCAGAAAGACGTCCTGAGCCAGATCTTCTACGTCCTGCTTCCGCCGGAGAAAGCTGCCGATGATGGTACACACATGCCGGTCATACAGCCTGAGCAGGGCCTCGAAAGCTTGCTGGTCGCCTTCCTGCGCCTGCCGGATGAGATGGGCTTCTCGCTCTGAGGCTTCTCGCCATCTCTCGGCAGACTCCTGGTCTTTCCTTCTATCATTCATAAGTACGTATGGTGAGGCTGTCCGGTTACCTGCATGTTCCCATCGCCTGTCTGTGTGTGGCACGCACAGACAGGCGCCCTTCGCTGTCTGAAAGGCGAGCCAAGGCCACAAAGGCCGATAAAGAAGCTGTCCTGTAAACCCCTTATTGTGCTTCGACAAGCTCAGCACGAACGGTTAACCATCTATACTTTTCAATGCATATTCCGTTCGCCCTGAGCGTGTCGAAGGGTGAGCGGAAGTTTGCAGGATAGGCTCCAAGGAAAGAGCTGGGAGACGGGCGAAAAGAGGTCAGTAGCGCTGGGCGAGGCCCTCCCGTTCAACACGGTGTGGCCGATAGGCAACATGAGTTTCACCACAGGACCTGGCGGTGGGCAAGAGCTTGCCGGGGTTACACCGTAAAGAGCGGTCGAAGACCACCCGAACTCTCCGCATCGCCTCGAGATCGTCCGAGCTGTACATGAGGGGGATGAAGTCGATCTTCTCTATCCCGATTCCATGCTCCCCCGTGATGCTGCCTCCGACAGACAGGCACAGTCTCATGATCTCCGCCCCGGTCGCAATGGCTCTCTGCAATTCGCCTTCCCTGCGGGAGTCGAAGCAGATCAGGGGGTGGAGGTTGCCGTCACCCGCGTGGAAGACGTTCGCAATCACGAACGCGTTGCGTTCCGCGATCGCCTCGATCTCTCTGAGCACCTGCGGAAGTGTAGTCCGAGGGACCACGCCATCTTGCAGGTAAAATTCGTGGGTAATCCGGCCTACGGCAGCGACCGCACCCTTCCGTCCCCTCCAGAGGAGTGTTCGCTCCTGCTCATCCTGGGCGATGCGAAGGTCAAGGATCCCGTGCCGGGCGCAGATCAACTCGATCCCCTTAGCCTGGGCCTCGATCTCCGCGGCAGGACCATCCAACTCGATCAGCAGCACCGCGCCGGCGCCTTCAGGGTAGCCGATCTGCAACCACTCCTCAAGCGCCTTGATGATGTGACGATCCATCATCTCCAGGGCCGAGGGGATCATGCCTGTGGCAATGATCTCCGATACCACCTCGCTGGCCGCGTCGATGGTGCGGAATGAGGCCAGCAGCGTCTTTATGGCCTCAGCTTGGCGCAGGAGGCGGACGGTCACCTTCGTCGCGATCCCCAGGGTCCCTTCTGAGCCGACAAAGAGGCCAGTCAGGTCGTAGCCGGGACAGTCCAGTGTCTTGCCGCCAACCTGCACAATCTCCCCCGATGGCAGGACCAGTTCCAGTCCGAGGATATGCATCGTCGTGGTCCCGTACTTCAGGCAGTGAGGGCCTCCGGCGTTCTCCGCCACGTTGCCGCCGATGCTGGAGGCCGCTTGGCTTGCAGGATCCGGGGCAAAGTAATACCCACGGTCAATAACGGCCTGAGTCAGGGTAAGATTCACCAGGCCCGGCTCTACCACGGCTCGCTGATTCGCAAGATCGATCTCCAGGATCCGGTTCATGCGGTTCAGTCCGATAATTACCCCGCCTTGAACAGCAATGGCGCCACCAGACAGCCCGGTCCCCGCTCCACGCGGGAGGAAGGGAAGCTGCTCCCTGTCGCAGAACTTCACCACCTCAACCACTTGCGCTGTACTATCGGGAAGGACCACAAGATCAGGCGGCCCCTTCTCCAGAAAAGTCATCCCATCGCATTCGTAGACTGTCAGCTCAACCGGATCCGAGATAACCCACTCCGAGCCTACAATGGCCGCCAGCTCTTTGACGATCCTTCGCTTCTCCATGTTTACCTATACCCTACCCTCTATACTCTCGCTCTTAGATGCCTCCCACGAAGCGACCAGGATTGAGGAGTCCTTGGGGATCGAGTGATCGTTTCAATTCCCGCATCAGGAACAGGGCGTTTCCGACCGGACCCCACACATCGACGCCGGCCTTAATTGCCGGCGGAGCAGACAGGATCACCAGGCTCCCACCATCGTGCAGGATCCATCCTCGAAGCTCCTCAACCCCTTTCGCGATGGAGGCCGGACCCTTCTCCTGCGAACCCGCCTCATCCCTCCAGCACAACCGGATGATCCCGCAGCCGGCCTCAGAGACGGCGGCCGACTCCAGGCCGAGATCTCGGCCAAGCGCTTCAGCGCGGTGGATGGTCTTCAAGACCTTTGTAGGCAGGACACTCGCCTTCAGCATCACCCAACTCCGACCATCGTCACTCGCTGACGGAAAGTCGCAGATGGCTCTCCACAAGCTTTCTTGTGCGCTCCCCTCCAAGAGGGATCCAGTCACGGCCCCATCCAGGTGGCAGAGCTTCCTGATGGCCGCAATCTGGGTATCTACCGCCTCGGGTACACTTCCCACCGATACAGCCACTGTGACAGTCCCCGCAGGAAATACGCAGCCGGCCTGCCTGCTAACCGATTGTGTCGCAAAGAGTGAAAGGAACTCGATCCTGGTGCAGACGATGGTTGAGTGAAGGATCTGAGCCATCGCGCAGGCAGCCGCTTCGCCCGTCAGGAACGACCCTACCCAGGTTCGCTCGACGGCCGGCAGTGGATAGAGTCTCAAGGTGGCCTCGAGAATAATCCCAAGCGTCCCCAGTGAGCCGACGTAGAGTTTGTTCATGTCGTATCCGCTGACGCTCTTGACCACCTTCGCGCCGCCCTTCGTGACAGTACCATCAGCATGAACGACGCGAATCCCGATGACCAGGTCGCGGGCGGTCCCATACCGGTGTCGCCACGGACCGCTCGCATTGGTGGCAAGGATACCCCCGATCGTTACCTGCTCGGAGCGCGCCGGATCGAAGGGTAGAAACTGGCTGCTGCCGCGAAGAGACGTCTGGACCTCGCGAAGCGGTGTTCCGGCTTGGAAGGTCGCCGTGAGATCACCCGGTTCGTGATCGATGATCTGATTGAGCCGCGTCAGTCCAACAACCAGATCGACCCTCGCAGGGATACCCCCAAGGCCGATCTTCGTTCCGCTTCCCCACGGCACAACCGAAACCCGCTCGGAGAAGGCGAACTTCATGACCTCGGAGAGCTCCTGCATATTCGCAGGGAGGACGACCGCTTTGGGGGCCTTGCCATCCACGGCGTATGGGGCACAGAGCTCTGCCGCGAAGATATGATCTGCTCCGACAATCTCAGCCAGCCGCCCTGTCAGGCGTTCAGAGTTCACGCTTATAGGGCGCCTTCGTCCTGCATCAGACGAAGTGCAGCCTCGAAGGCTCGAATCGTCTTCTCGATCTCCTCATCCGAATGCGCCGCCGAGAGCCATCCGTGAAAGAGGGGAAAATCGACGCCGTGCAGGATCAGCGCACACCGTAGCCGGTGATATGCCTCATGGTTCGGATGGTCCATGAGGAGGTGGTGGTTGAGCTTGAAGAAGGGTTGGTCGAGGACAAGGTCATGACGATGAGGCCCGAGGAAGAGGTTGACGATTGAAGATTCACCGTAGACACAGACATCCGCCCCGAGTGCCTTGATGACCTCGGTGAGCCCGTTGCGCAACGTCTGTCCGGTACGATCGACTTCGATCTGGACCTGGCCGTCGGCCAGAATCTGGAGCGTCGCCAGACCGGCCGCCGCTGAGAGCGGATTCGCGTTGAAGGTGCCGGCATGACCCACCCGCTCTTCCCGATTCCAGATCGGATCATCCCTGAAGGCCATCTGGTCCATCAGAGGGGCGCTGCCGACCACGGCCCCACCAGGGAGTCCCCCGGCCAGGATTTTGGCCAGCGTGGTCAGGTCCGCGTAAATCCCATACCGCTGCTGTGCGCCACCAGGGGCTAAGCGGAATCCACTGATCACCTCGTCGAAGATGAGAACTACGCCTTGGGCTCGGGTGAATTCGCGGAGTCGGGTCAGGAAGTCGTAGTCGGTCGGGATCGTGCCGCAACTGCCACCCGCCGGCTCCAGGATCACACCGGCGATATCGTCCCTGCCTGAAGCCAAGGCCATGAACGCGTCCCAGTCGTTAGGCGGGCAAATGAGGATCTCATCAAGAACGCCTTGCGGAACGCCGGCGGAAACAGGCCGGTCAAAAGGCGGACGGACCGCAACCGCCGCGTAGTCGTGCCATCCGTGAAAGTGGCCCTCGAACTTGACAATCTTGCCCCTACCCGTTGCGGCCCGAGCGAGCCGGATCGCCAGAAGCGTTGCCTCAGTGCCAGAACCGACGAAGCGAGTTCGATCGACCCACGGGGTGAGCTTCAGCACCTGCTCGGCCCACCGAACCTCCAGTTCGTGGCAGGCGCCGTAGTGGGTCCCCCGACCGAGCTGCTCGGCGATGGCTTCTCGAACAGCCGGGTGCCCGTGGCCAAGAATGAGCGCCCCATGTCCCACCCAGTAGTCGATTAACTCGTGACCATCGGCGTCCCACTTCCTGGCTCCTTGGGCCCGCTCCACGTAGATCGGGAAGGGCTGGAGGTGTCGGATATCGTGAGTCAGGCCGCCCGCAATGGTCGTCTGCGCTCGACGGAACAGGCCCTCAGAACGAGGATGCATCCGGCGAAACTGCTCGTAGATTGATACCCCACTCTTCTTCAATCCTTCACCTTTTTCTCATGCAAGAACGATCTTAGGTCTTGGGGATTGGATCCTGGGTTGTAAATCCAACATCCAAGATCTATGATTCATGATCGTCTTTCGCTTTCACTTGGCACCTGATACGTAAGATCGGTGTCACGTTAGCATGCCCTCCCCTCACTGTCAACGCGGCCCCGCGTGCCGCGATAGCTCGCGCTGCACTGCCCATGGCTTCACGAGACGCCTGCTTATCAGCCGACGGCTGTATCACAGTGAAGTGAATCATCGTAACATATTGATAACACGGTTATTTTTTATCAACAAATGATTATTTTCCCAAGCCCACAAATGACTTGACAGTCGTGCTGTGGTGGGCTAAAAGAGACATCTCTTCAGCAACGTAGTGCCGGTAATGACGCATGAGACACGGTTTTCCACAGTCACCTTATCTTACGAACCCGTCAAGCATCGGGAACAAATGCCCTCTTCATAAGGCAGGGCAACCATTTACGCCTTATCCACACCTGTGGATAAATCTGTGGATAATGGAAACCACGTCTGACAGGGATTCTCTGGCAATCGCAAAGAACTTTCCTAATAGATTTAATACGTTATATAAGGAGGCTTCCTGTGGATAACAATGGGCAAAGCGCGCAGGTGAATCCGACCAATTCTTCTGCCAAGGCACAAGAAATCTGGAAAGAAGCCCTGTCGACCATTCAGGGTAAGGTCACGCGCCAAAGCTTCGACAATTGGTTTCGCCCATTGGCCCTGGAGTCATTGGAAGGCTCATGTGTTACGGTTCGGCTCCCGAATCAATTCTTTAAGGAGTGGTTCGAGGACCACTATCTCACCGTTCTCAAATCGGTGTTCACGGATCTGATGTTCACCAATGTCGAGGTAGTCCTCCGTGTTGCTGAGCCGGGCGGGCAGAGCGAGCCCGATGTGAGGCCAGAGCCTGCTGCCAGGCGACCGATCAAGCGATATCGGAACGAAACCGCAATCCTCAACCCGAAGTATACCTTCGAGAACTTCGTCGTGGGTAGCTCCAGCCAATTCGCCCACGCCGGCTGTCTGGCCGTGGCAGAGCAGCTTTCGAAAGCGTACAACCCGCTCTTTATCTATGGGGGCGTTGGCCTGGGGAAGACCCACCTGCTCCATGCGATCGGCCACCTGGTCCTCAAACGAAACGGCAGACTCAGGCTGTCCTATGTCTCATCTGAGAAGTTTACGAACGACTTGATTAATGCCATCCGTTTTGATTCCACTGGTGAGTTCCGTAACCGCTACCGCAGCCTGGACCTGCTGCTCATCGACGACATCCAGTTTATCGCCGGCAAAGAGCGGACCCAGGAGGAGTTCTTCCATACCTTCAATGAGTTGTACGACTCCTCGAAACAGATTGTGATCTCCTCTGACAGCCTCCCACGCGAGATCCCCACGCTGGAGGAGCGGTTACGCTCCAGGTTCGAGTGGGGACTGATCGCCGACATCCAGCCGCCAGACCTTGAGACAAAGGCCGCCATCCTTCGGAAGAAAGCCCAGGCGGAGGGCACGCGACTCCCTGATGATGTCTCACTCTTTATCGCCAAGAACGTGCAGTCGAATATCCGGGAACTGGAAGGCTCGCTGGTCCGTCTCATCGCCTACGCCTCGATGACGGGCCGGGACATCACCCTGGAGCTCGCCCAGGAGACACTGAAGGAACTGACCGCCGAACGGGCCAAGGTCATCACGCTGACTGCCATCCAGCAGACGGTAGCCGAGTTCTACCGGGTCAAGGTCGAGGATCTCAAGTCCAAGGAGAGAAACCAGGGCGTAGTCTTACCGCGCCAGGTGGCCATGTACCTCAGTCGAACGCTGACCGCCTCCTCGCTGCCGATGATCGGCGAGGCATTCGGCGGAAAGGACCATACGACAGTGATTCACTCCTGCGAGAAGATCAAGCGGAGGCTCACAACCGATGAGGCATTCCGGCGACAAATCGAATCCCTCTCCCAATCGATAACCTCCTAGCGCCCTTGGGGCAGCTACAAGGAACTGCCCCTGCACGCGCTCTTCGCGCCTTGCATTGACCGTTGCCTAAACGGGACTGTTCGCGTAACATCCAGTCTATGCTGACCCTTGTCACGGGTGGGACCGGCTTCGTCGGCACGGCTGTGGTCCGGCTGTTGCTTTCGGAAGGGCATGCCGTCCGGGCGCTGGCTCGGCGCGGAAGCGACCTCCGGAACCTCGACGGTCTCGACATTGAACTGACCTTCGGCGATCTCCTTGATAAGAAATCGCTACGACAGGCTGTTAAAGGGTGCCGGCGGCTCTACCATGTCGGGGCTCACTACTCGCTCTGGGAGCCCTCATCGGAGGTCTTTTACCGGGTCAACGTGGACGGCACCAGAAATCTATTGGAAGCCGCCATGGAGGAAGGGGTTGAGCGGGTTGTCTACACCAGTACCGTCGGCACGCTCGGCCACCGAGAAGATGGCGCTCCAGCCAATGAGGAGACGCCGGTCAGCCTTGACCAGATGACCGGCCACTACAAGCGGTCAAAGTTTCTGGCCGAAGAAGAGGCGCGAGGGGCCGCGCTTCGCGGACTGTCGGTCGTGATCGTCAACCCAAGCACACCGGTCGGACCGCGCGACATCAAACCCACGCCGACGGGTCAGATTATTGTCGATTTCTTAAATCGCCGAATGCCGGCATACATCGACACCGGCCTGAATTTTATCGACGTGGCTGATGTGGCGCAAGGCCATCTGCTCGCTGCCGAGCGCGGCCGGGTCGGAGAGCGGTACATCCTCGGTCGAAGCAACCTGACGCTGCATGAACTCTTCGCCATCCTAGGACAGATCGCACAGCTCCCGCCACCAAGAGTCCGTGTGCCGTATCAATTGATCCTACCGCTGGCCTATGCGAACCACTGGCTTTCTCATTTCATTACCAGGAAGCCACCACGAATCCCGTTGGAGGGGGTGAAGATGGCCAAGCGACGGATGTTTTTTGACGCTTCCAAGGCTGTGCGGGAGCTGGGACTGCCGCAATCGCCGATCGAACAAGCACTTGAGGAGGCGGTCCGCTGGTTCACTGATAACGGGTATGTGGAGAGATAGGCGCCACGTACGAAAGACAGGGCACAAGCAGTGAAGTATGTAGCAATTAGTACGATCTTTTCTGGTGTGACCCTAGAGCCCCTAACCCCTATACCCTATTTGTGATGTTCAGAGCCTCTGCCAAAGCCATTGCGGCGTCAGGCGAAGGGCGTAGGCCGAGAGGAGCGTGAAATAGTTAGTGAGCAGCAGGCAGCCGACAACGACCAGGAAGATCCCGCCGACGGCACTCACAATCGGTACCAGATGTTTCAACTGGTCAAAATAGTCGAGAAAGCGATTGATGGCAAGAGCACTCAAAAAGAATGGAATGGCGAGGCCGAGCGAGTAGGCGCCGAGCAGCAGGATCCCGGTTTCGGCAGTCTTGGCCGTGCTCGCGTACAGCAGGATGGAGCCCAGGATCGGGCCGACACACGGGGTCCAGCCGGCGGCAAAGGTCACCCCCACGACAAACGCGCCCAGATATCCGGCCGGCCGATCATGCAACTCGACCCGGACCGTCCGGCTAAGAAACGGGAGCTTGAGGAAGCCGGCAATGTACAGACCGAACAGGATGACCAGCACGCCCCCAACCTTTCTGAGAATCTGCTGATAGTCAAACAGGAGCCGACCCAGCAGGCTGAAGGAGGCGCCCAACGACATGAAGACGACGGAAAAGCCGAGGATGAAACAGAGGGCGTTCAGGATGATCGCCCGGCGTGTTCTGGCATTGTCCACTGAGCCCGACAGTTCACCGAACGAGAGGCCGGTCACGAAGGAGAGGTAGGAGGGAAAGATCGGGAGCACGCAGGGTGAGAGGAAAGAAAAGACCCCGGCCCCCAGGGCCATCCAGACGGTCAATGCTTCGCCGGTCCCCAACATCAGCAGCCTCTTGTCTTCGCCCTACCCTACTCGGAGAGCGCTGCCTTCGCCTGGTCGGCCACGACGACAAGGACGTAACCCTCCGGATTGAGATAGGTGCGCGCTACCCGCAGGATATCCTCTTTACTGACGCCATCGATCAGCGACCGGTAGCGGTCCGCATAATCCAGACCCAGCTTATAATACTCCACCGAGGAAATTAACCCGGCGAGTTTCGCGTTGGTATCAAGCCGAAGAGGAAAGCTTCCGGTGAGGTAGGCCTTCGCATCAGCCAGTTCCTGATCGGTTACTCCCTGCTCCCGGATCCGCCGAAGCTCCCGCACCACCTCCTGTACCGCCGGGCCAGCGGTCTCATTCTTCGTCTGCAGCACCACCCGAAACGACCCTCGCTCCAGGCCGGGAGAGAATTGGGAGCTGACATCATAGGCCCAGCCCTTCTGCTCACGTATTCGCTCCACCAGACGGGAAGAGAAGCCGCCCCCGCCCAGGATGTAGTTCATCACCGTCAAGGCGTAGAAATCCGGGTTATCCCGCCGGATTCCCTGATGGCCAAGGACGATATTTGCCTGCGCCACGTTCCGGTCGATCCTTTTGACGACGATCTTCTCCTGAAGGGGCGTGGGCTCCGTCGCCCTCGCCACTGTTCCATTGCCTTTCGGCCACGAGCCAAGCAGCGCGCGGATCTGGTTGGTGATCTCGCTTCGGTCAATGTCGCCCACCACGGTGACAAAGGTCCGTTCCGGAGTATAGTGATCGCGATGGAACCTCACAATCTCATCCCTGGTGATCGTGGCGAGGGTTGTGTCGGTCCCTTCAAGCGGACGGCCGTACGGGTGGCTCCCAAAGACCAGATCATTAAATGCCTCGTGAGCTACCTCACCAGGATCCTCCTGTCGCTTTCGTAGCGCCGCCTTGAGCTCCTGCACCTTCCTGGCGATCTCCCCTTGCTCAAAGGCCGGATGACGCAGGACATCCGTCAGCAGTTCCAGCCCCTTTGGTAAATCCTTCTTCAATACGGTCAGATCCAGTTCGCTCAGATCCCGATCAGCGGATGAAGAGAGAGAGGCGCCGATGAAGTCCACCGACTCATCAAGTTGGGCGGCCGTCCGAGTCGCCGTGCCCCTCGTCAACAGCAGGGCTGTCAGATTAGCCAACCCCGCACGCCCTTTCTGCTCCCACAGGGAGCCCGCTTGCACGGTCACTCTGATGGTGACAATCGGCAGCGCCCGGCTGCTTCTGACCAGCAGCGTCAGCCCGTTTTCCAGAACCTGCCGTTCGGCTAACGGCGCCGCAGCTACGAGCATGGGCTGCAGCAGGAGCAGAATGAGGCTGAACGACAAACCCCATCGGTATCCGCGTCTCGCGCTGATCATTATCCTTCGCACCTCAAAACCAGGGTATAGGGTTTAGGGTGTAGGGTATGGGGTATATAAATCCTAAACCCCAACCCCTAAACCCTGCACTTAACACTTCGCACCGCGCACTATGGTTTGCTCTTCGTCGGGATTAGCACGGCAACGGTGCGGTTTTCCGGCGTCAGGTAGGTTTTGGCAACCCGCTGCAGATCCGCTGCCGTGACGGCGCGGATCCCTGGGAGGTACGCCTCCCATGCGCGCCAGCCTGCCACGATCTCATACTCGGCCAGTTGTCTGGCCAGATTGAATACCGAATCCTGCCCGAACAGGAAGCCGGCTTCGATCTGATTCTTCGCCTTCTGCAGCTCGCGGTCCGGAATGGACTCATTCTTTACGCGCTCAATCTCTGCCGTCAGAGCCGCTTCAACCTCTTCAGCCGTTTTGCCTGGCATCACGCTGGCGTACAGAGGGAAAAGGTTCGGATCGATGCTTTCCCGCTCATACCCCCCGCCGGCAAACAGAGCAAGCTGTTTCTCATAGACCAGGCTCTTGTATATTCTGGCACTCTTGCCGCCGGACAGGATATAGGCCAGCACCTCGAGCGCAAAGTTGTCGGGATGTTTGAGGTTCGGAACATGATACCCCATAAACACAAAGGGCAGTTCCGCCTCCTTTTTCAAGAAGAGCTTTCGCTCTCCTCGTTGCTCCGGTTCCACAGCGCGGACCGCGGGCGGCTCTACGCCCCGTGGAATCACGCCGAAGTACTGCCGGATCTTCAACAACAACTCATCGCTCTTGAAGTCGCCAACCACGATCAGCACGGCGTTATTCGGCACATAGTAGGTATTGTAGTAGCGTACCAGGTCTTCCCGCGCCAACCCCTCGATGTCGGACATCCAGCCGATGACAGGCTGCCGGTATGGGTGCGCCTGAAAGGCAGCAGCCTCCATCACCTCCCTCAGGGCGGAGATAGGCTCGTCTTCTGTCCGTAACCGCCGCTCCTCCATCACGACTTTCTTTTCCGAGTCTATCTCTTTCGAATCGAGCAACAGATTACGCATCCGATCAGCCTCGAGCTTTAAGGCCAGCTCAACCCGATCCGAGGCGAATGTCTCGAAGTAACCGGTATAATCCTCGCTGGTAAAGGCGTTGTCGCGGCCGCCATTTTTCTTGATGGTCCTGGAAAACAGGCCGGGACCCAGCGTCGAGGTCCCTTTGAACATCATGTGCTCCAACAGATGGGACAGTCCGGTGGTTCCTGGTTGCTCATTGCGCGCACCGACCCGGTACCAGACGTGTATCGTCACTACGGGCGCCTTGTGCTCTTCAAGCAGCAAGATTTTCAGTCCGTTCTCGAGCGCCGATTCCTTCACCCTGGCCGTAACCTGAGCGTCTACGAAGCCTGGGGCCAGGATGACGCACAGAACCATCCAGACTATCGCCATTGCCTGTCCTCGCAGGCGCTGTATCCACTGTCTCATCGCCGCTACCATGACGCGCTAACGACTTGATCCTTCATATCTGACACGGACCGTCTGCCCCTCCTTGACGCCCATCTCCAGGGCGAAACCTGCCGGGACCTCCAACACTAGATCTGCCACATGACTGAGGATGGCGGGCGTCTCACGTGAGCGCGGCGGCGCAATGCTCGCATCAATGGCCACGATCTTGCCCTCCCGGATCCAGACGATATCGATCGGAATCAGCATCCCCTTCATCCAGAATACCCGTGGCTTCGCCGCATCAAAGGGGAAAAGCATCCCTCTACCCTTTGGAAGCGATGACCGGTCCCCCAACCCCCTGGCCTGTTCCTGTGCGGTCCGCGCCACCTCAACAGTAATCGTCACTCGGCCGTCAATCACCACCTCGCCCCCTTGAAGAGCTGAGGCGTTAGAAACCTGAAGTAGGTATAGCAAAATAGAGAACAAGAGCGGGAGCCCCTGGATGAAGAGATTCTGAACCGCCTTCATTTCTCAGGCAGCTCTCCCAGTCGAACCGACAGGGTGAATGGCCGACCATCTCTGAGAACCTCGATCTTCACCTGATCTCCAACTTTTCGCTCCCCATCCAGAAAGGCCGTCAGGTCGTCTATCGATGTCACCTTTCGGCCTTCGACCGCAACGATGATGTCTCCTCCCATACCGACCAGCATGTTACCAACCCGCGCCTTTCTTGTGCTGCCCCTGATACCGGCACGATCCACCGGACCTTTTGGAGAGACCTGCATCACCACGATGCCTTGCCGAACCGGAAGCTTCAGGGCGTTGGCCACCTCCGGCGTGATGTCCAGGCCGGCAACGCCCAACCAGGGATGACTGACTCGTCCCTTGGCGATCAACTGGGGAAGCAGCCGCTTCGCGGTATCGATAGGGATGGCAAAACCGATTCCGACCGACCCGCCGCTCGGTGTATAGATGGCGCTATTGATCCCGATGACTTCGCCTCTGGAGTTAAGCAGCGGTCCGCCTGAATTGCCGGGATTGATCGGCGCATCGGTCTGGATGACGCCTCGAATCTGGCGTCCACTTTCGGAACGGAGCGTTCGACCCACCGAACTAACTACGCCGCGGGTGACAGTTCGATCCAGACCGAACGGATTGCCGATGGCAATGGCCATCTGTCCCACCTGCAAGGCATCACTGCTTCCTAACTTCAACGGGAACAGCTTCTCCTTCGAAACAGAGATCTTGATTATAGCCAGATCGTTACTGGGGTCACGGCCGATCAACTTCGCCGGCACCTTACTCTTGTCGGTTAACGTCACCTCCAGACTGTCGGCCTCTTCCACCACATGATTGTTAGTCAAGATATATCCTCGGTCATCCACGATGAAGCCCGTACCAGTCCCTTTCTGTGGCACCGGATTGAAGAACACATCGTACGCCAGAGCGGTGCTGGTGACGTGAACAACGCCAGAGCTGGCATGTTTATAGACCGATATGACGATCTGTTCCTCAGGGCTGAGACCGGCGCTTTCCGCTTGGGTTTTTTGTGCCCGGACATCAACCCCAACTGCGAGGCACCCAGCGGTAAGAAGTGCAGCCACAACTGAGCACCGTACCTGAGCGGAAAAGTGGGCAGGCAAATATCTCACTCCTTTGATTGCGTCGGCAGCACAAAAAGAAAAGTGGCCCCTCCATCTACTTCGGCGACTGTAAACTACCAGCATTGGCTTGTCAACGCCCATCAAGATCAGAATTTAGGGTATCGGGGTTAGGGCAAACGACCCGCCGCCCGCCTGATCGGAGAGCAGTATAGTAGTGATCGGAGCCTATTGTCAGTACCGCGACTGGTTCTAGTGACAACTATGGGGTTTCTGAATGTATTTCTCAGGTGACTGCTCGAAGGCCCGTTTGCAGCCTACGGCGCAGAAATAGTAGGTCGCGCCTTGATAGACAGCCGTGGCCGCTGCCTGCTTTTCATCCACCATCATCTGACATACGGGATCTTTGGCCATCGTTCCTCCTCCTCTTACCTGGCATATTTTCGGTCGATTGCCGCCTTAATCTCTGAAACCTTCTTTCCCTGCTTGTGCATGGCATACGCATCCAGCGTAATGTCTTGGCACATCGTTCACGTGTCCGCATGCCGGTCCGCGTAGCAATCCAGATTATTTTGATGGCCGGCCATCCTTCCGCAACCACAATAGCACGGCATCTGCTCGAGCAACTCCGGCACTTCCTTAGCGATCCGATAGGTTTCTGCCAGCTTCCCAGTGAACAATGCCGGCGATGGCGTAACCGGCCGCGGCCGTCTTGGAATTGCCTGAAGCAGACTATTGCTGTCTGCTGCCCAACTCGCTGCTCCGCGCCAATCAGCAACAGGCGCGACGAGAAGGCCGAGCAGACCTCCGGCAAAGATCCTGAGAACCGATCGTCTGCCTGCGTGCATCGTACAGGTAGATCGGTCGGGCTGCTTCACTTCATCACGCTCCATAAGCGTTCATCCACCCCCTTCCTTGTGTGCATTGTGTCTGTTGAGTCTTTTGAGTAGAGTTAGCGTGTTTGGTTTATGCCATAGTTACGGCCATAGGCCGGAATCGTCGCAATCGGAGGGCATTACTGACCACGGTGACCGAAGAGAGCGCCATGGCTGCACCGGCCAGGACCGGACTCAGTAGTACCCCAAACAACGGGTACAGAACACCGGCGGCTACCGGGATCAGGACCACATTATAGGCAAACGCCCAAAACAGATTCTGCCGGATGTTTCGCATCGTCAGCCTGCTTAACTGCAGCGCTGTCACGACGCTTCGCAGGTCGCCCCCAATCAGGGTGATATCAGCCGCTTCCATCGCCACATCAGTCCCTGTTCCGATGGCGATCCCGACATCGGCCTGGGCCAAGGCAGGGGCGTCATTGATCCCATCGCCCACCATCGCTACCAGTTTCCCCTGCTCCTGAAGTCGCCGAACCTCCAGTGCCTTATGTTCCGGCAGGACCTCGGCCAATACCCGATCGATCCCGACCTGTCTGGCAATCGCCTCGGCGGTCCGACGAGTATCGCCGCTGATCATCGCGACCTCGATGCCAAGGCCATGCAGGGCGGCCACGGCCGACTGTGAATGCGGCTTCACGACGTCGGCCACCGCCACGATCCCGAGAAGCCGACCATCAGCGGCAACAAACATCGCCGTCTTCCCCTCTCCCGAGAGCGCTTCCACCTGCGCGTCCGTCCCGACCAGGTCGATTCCATGCTCCTGCATCAGGGCTGTGTTCCCGAGAAGGACCTTTTGCCCCTCCACGACGGCCCTAATCCCGAATCCCGGGATCGCCTTGAACTCCTGCGGCTCGGCGAGGGCAAGCCCCTTCGCCTTGGCGTGATCAATGATCGCCTGTCCAAGCGGGTGCTCGGAGCCTTGTTCCGCCGATGCCGCCAGTTGGAGTAGAGTGCTGGGTGTTGGGTGTTGGGTGTTGGGTTCCAAGCTCGGAACAATGTCTGTGACAGATGGTTGGCCGATAGTCAGCGTGCCGGTTTTGTCGAAAATGATCACGTTCACCTGGTAGGCCCGTTCAAGACTCTCGGCGTTCTTGATCAGGACGCCGTACTCTGCCCCCTTCCCGATTCCAACCATAATCGACGTAGGCGTCGCGAGACCCAGGGCACAGGGGCAGGCGATTACCAGCACGGCCACGAAGTTCGAGAGGGCCACGAGAAATGCCTGCTCTCCCCCGAGCAGCAACCAGACCCCGAAGGTCGCGGCGGCGATAACTAGGACGATCGGCACAAAGACCCCGGCGATCTTATCGACCAGTCGCTGGATGGGCGCCTTCGATCCTTGGGCCTGCTCGACCAATCGGACGATCTGAGCAAGGACGGTCTCCCGTCCAACCCTGGTCGCCTCGAACTTGAAGCTGCCCATCTTATTGATCGTGGCGCCGATCACTTGATCGCCCGGCCCCTTCTCGACAGGAAGACTCTCCCCGGTCAGCATCGATTCATCAAGCGCCGACCGACCCTCGCGGATGATCCCGTCTACCGGCACCTTCTCCCCGGGCCTGACCAACACCAGGTCGCCGACCTTGACCTCCTCAACCGGGATGTCTTGCGCAAGGTCGTCACGGATCACTCGAGCGGTCTTGGCCCGAAGCCCCATCAGTTTCTTAATCGCCTCGGAGGTCCGACCCTTCGCCTTGGCCTCCAGCCACCTTCCCATGATGATCAGGGTCATCAGGATGGCGGCGGTGTCGTAGTAGGTCATCGCCTCCATCCCCGCTGGCGCGATGGCCGCAGGGAAAAAGGTAAGCGCCGCGCTGTACAGGTAAGCCGCATTCGTTCCGATCGACACTAGACTATTCATATCGGCAGTTCGATGTGTCAGGCTCATCCAGAACCCTCGATGGAACTGCCAGCCGACCCAGAACTGTACCGGCGTGGTGAGGGCGAAGAGCACGTAAGGGTTGGAGAGCGGTGCCGGAGCCCATGCAAACCAGTCAGGGAAGCTGCCCAACAGGACTGGGACGCTGAGGACCGCCCCGACCAGAAACCTGGTCCGAAGCAGATGGATCTCCGCTTCTCGCATCGTCTTCTCCACATCCGGCGTTGGAGCAGCGGCCATGTCCGGGACCGCATACCCGGCCGCTTCGATCGCGCGGCGCAGATCAGTCGGTCCGGTGACGGAGTCGAGATAGGTCACCGTTGCCCGTTCCGTTGCAAAGTTGACGGAGGCGGCGACTACCCCGGGAACTGCCTGCAATGCTTGCTCAATGTGCGCCACGCAAGAGGCGCAAGACATTCCCCGGATCGGCAGGACGACCTCTGCTACCGCCACCCCGTAGCCGAGATTCTGAACCTCCCGAACAATCCGATCGATGGTCACCCGTTCGGGATCATACGAGATTGTGGCCGCCTGCGTCGCAAAGTTGACGGCCGCGTTCTTGATACCGTCGAGTTTCGACAGTGCAGCCTCGATTGTGGCCACACATGACGCGCACGTCATGCCTTTGATCGGAATCTCGACGACCTGAAGGGGGTGGGGGGTGGGGGGTGGGGGGTGGGGGGATTCAGTCACATACTGTTCCGGCGACTTGTCGAACGCCTCCTTGCAG
>NZ_JAQUOY010000033.1 GCF_028716865.1 Candidatus Methylomirabilis sp.
CTCGCAGGCGGCGGTGCAACTCGGCATCTCCCGCAGCACGCTCTACCGGAAGCTGGAGCAGTTCGGGCTGAAACGGCAGACGTTGATTGCCTCGGAGTAGGCCATGTGGTGTGCGACAGGTGTCGTATAATAGGGCGTAGCAGGTCAAAAAAGCTTTATTACTCAGGAGAGGTTGACATGGTAGAATTCTCTGGCTCTGACTTTCAAGGATCTGCGCAAAGCATGCTGGGGGAAGCGCCGTGCGTTGTCGGCAATCCACACAAGGGGTAACTGATCGTCATCGGCTGCGTGATTGTGGGCAGCATCAGGTAACGCGACCTGCACCAGACTGGGCGACCTGTGCAGTTCAATGTTAGTGGATCAATGGAGCTTCATTACCGAAAGAGCGATCACATCTTACCAAGGGGGGGAATCGTGAAAATCTTAGGGATACATATGAGCAAAGCAGGCTGGACCGCACTCGCACTGTTGTTGACGCCGCTGCTTTCACTCTTGATAGGGAATGCGGAGGCACAGACGCGAAGTGAAATGAGCCAACTCAAACACGAATTGCAGGCGTTGCGGGAAGAGGTCGAGACCAAGAACGACATGATCAAACGGATGCAGCAACGTCTGGAGGCACTCGAAACCAAGATGCAGGTAGAAATTCAACGCCCAGTGAAAGAAAAACTGACAGCCATGAAGGAGGAGATGAAGACTGAGTTAGCCGCGAGCGCAGAATCCTCCAAACTATTGGGTGGTCAGGTTTTCTTCAAGGGTGGATATGTCCGCATGAATCAGCCGCGGAGCAACTCCCTCTTGACGGCCCAGGACGACCCCAATGATAGGAACGGTTTTCAGGTAGGAGCCGGGCTGGACCTCCCCTTGATGAAACTCTTCACCAGCACACTTCTAGGAGAGATCTACGTGGAGTATCTTCAGACTCAACACACAACAGGTGATTCCAGCGCTAAGGTTGAAACTCCACCGAACAAGGCCCTCGCGGAGGGGAGAGGACTGGAAAACATTCTGACTGTGGGTATCGCCCCGAAATTCCGATTCGACACCCTGGGCTCCATCCAGCCCTGGCTGGCCCCCTATCGGCCCTGGATCATCCCAGCCGGCCTGACCTTTAACGTGAACACGCCTGTTAACAAGGCCATCACCAACATCAGCATCGGCGGGGTCACCGGCGTAGGGGTTGAGCGTCTCTTCTGGAATAACCGATTAAGTCTCGGCGTCGACTTCCGCTACTACTGGGGTCCTGATATTCCAGACGAAAATCTTAAGCGCTTCACCACCGGTGGTTATGTCGGGATCAACTTCTAACCACTATGAGAAGTTTTCAAGACACAATAGATTCCCACCGGCTTACCGCCCGTGGCGCTGGCGATCAGAACCCCAATTCCAACCTGTTCTTGGAACTCGACGTAACGCTTGATGACCGCCTCGTCACTCCCGACGGTGGCCGAGAAGAATCCCACGGACAAGTCTGCATGCGCCCATTCTAGCAGAGAACTGGCCCGGCTCAGCCAGCCCAGCGTCGACTGAAGAGGCTTTCACCCCCGGGCGTACGCCTGGGGGTGAAAGCCTCGGACGTGATAGAGAGTCTTGCCCGTAACTGTGGATGTAATCGATCTGGTAGGACTGCTTAAGGATGATGGGGGCCATGGCTTTGAGCTGGGCTACGTCCTTAGGGAGCGGACATCGAACAAGATTGTCCCGTCGTCGGTCTCTGGCAACGCGACAGGCTCTTCATTGGGTCGCTTCTGATTCAGTCTCCCACGTTTGGCACTCGCCATCGCTCGCTCTCTCCTGCCGTGCAGCAGCCAGGAATCAGGCTTTCTCCATGATGCTCACGGTGACGTACGTCCCGGTGCCGGCGTGACTATGAATGGCTCCTCGTCTGGCGCCCTTGACCTGCAACTGGTCGTTCCCAAAATGCTTTTTGATGCTGCCCTGCAGTTGCCATAGGGCGAAGACCGCCTGCATCAGGCCGGTGGCCCCCACCGGATGGCCGCAGGCAATCAGACCTCCCGACGGGTTGACGGGAAGCGTCCCGGGTTTCTTGAGCGCAAGGCCGTAGTTGAGGTTAGGGAGAAATGGATTTCCTTCCTCCGCCCATCGGCCACCCTCGCCGTACTTGCAGAGGCCCATATCCTCGTAGGTCTGAATCTCTGAGGAGGTATAGGCGTCGTGCAACTCGATGAAATCCAGTTCCTTGATCGGATTGACGATCCCGGCCATCTCGTAGGCCAGCTTGGAGGCCATCCGGCCCGCCCGGAAGGAGTGGATGCCAGGATACTTGAGACCACGGTAGTCGCTAGCCCGCTCATGCGGGAGCAGCAACACCTGGCGGTGGGGCCGGTCGGCCATCCGCATCGCGTCAGTCCCGCGACCGATGCCGACAATCTTGGCCGGCTTGAGCCGCTTGCCGCTCGCCTTCTCCAGTTTGCTGACCCCCTCCTCGCTGGCCAGAATCGTGGCTGCCGCCCCGTCGGACATGACGCAGATGTCCAGGCGCGTCAGCGGCCAGGCCACCATCGGCGAGCGACGCACATCCTCGATCGTGAGGAGCTTTCGCTTTTGGGCATAGGGGTTGTGAAAGGCATTGTTGTGATTCTTCACGGAGATGTGGGCCATCTGCTCGACGGTCGTGCCGAACTCCTGCATGTGTCGGACCACCATCATCGCGTAGTAGCCGCTGTAGAAACCGCCCACCGGGTAGTCGAAGCTTACGTCGGAGGCCAGGGCGATGAATTCGTTCCCCTTCCAGGTATTCACATGAGACATCGTCTCGAAGCCGTAGGCCACGCACACATCCATGAGGCCCGAGGCCACCGACTTCCAGGCCTCTTGAAAACAAAGGCCACCGGTGGCTCCACCCCCTTCGACCCGGTGACTCGGCTTAGGGCAGAGCCCCAGATAGTCCTGCACCATGATGCCCGACATCAACTGCCGCTGAAAATGGTCGGAGAAGTACGATGCGACCGAGCCATCAACGATCTCAACAAACCGAGGGTGCTCAAGCCCGAGGTCCTTGAGGGCATAGTCGTACGCCTCCTTCACCATCGGTTGGAAGGTGACGTCCGGCCTCGCCTTAGCGAACTTGCTCACCCCTCCCGAAACCATATACACCGGCCGCATCAAGACCCCCTCCTTTTGGTAGCGAGACTCAAATCCAGCCTAATTTCTGCGGCTGGAATTCATCCTTTAAGGCTAAATATATACATAATGTATAATATAGATATTACTTCGTAATTATTCGTTTATTAAGTCTTTATTTTTAATGTTATGCTTCACGAACTCGATCGCTTCGGTCGTGGTCGTACCGGGCGTAAAGATAGTGGCGAGCCCGGCCGCTTTCAGTTTTGGGATGTCGTCAGTAGGGATTGTGCCGCCTCCAAAGACGAGGATGTCATCGACTCCACGCTCCTTGAGCAGCTCCATAACCCGTGGGAACAGGTACATATGAGCCCCGGAAAGACAGGACATGCCGATGGCGTCCACGTCTTCCTGGATGGCGGCGCTCACGATCATCTCCGGCGTCTGCCGGAGCCCGGTGTAAATCACCTCCATCCCGGCGTCGCGGAAGGCCCTGGCGATGACCTTGGCGCCCCGATCGTGTCCGTCAAGGCCCGGTTTGGCGATTAACACACGGATCTTCTTTTCAACCTTCGCTGCCATTATCTGTCCACGCGCGCGCGCTAAATGATTGAGGGCTCCTTGTATTCGCCCCAGACCTCGCGAAAAACATCCATGATTTCGCCCAAGGTCGCGTAGGCTCGAACCGCGTCAAGAATCCTTGGCATCAACAGATCCTTTCCCCACGGGTCGTTCCCGGCTGCCGCCTGGCGAAGCGCCTCGAGCGATCGCATCACCGCATCCTTGTCGCGCAAACGACGAAGCGCTTGCAGGCGTTCAACCTGCCGCTCCTCGGCCTCACGGTCGATGGTGAGGGTTGGGATCGGCTCTTCCTGCTCCTCCGTAAATCGATTCACGCCAACGATGATCTTCTCGCCCCGTTCGATAGCCTGCTGATACGCATAAGCGGCATCGGCGATCTCGCGCTGGGGGAAGCCCTTCTCGATCGCCCGGATCATCCCGCCCAGATCATCGATCCGTCGGAAGTACTCCCAGACCCCCTCCTCCATCTGATTCGTCAACGTCTCGACGTAGTACGAGCCGGCCACCGGATCGACCGTGTTGGTGACGCCGCTCTCATGCGCAATGATCTGCTGCGTCCGCAGCGCGATCGTGGCCGCTTCTTCCGTCGGGAGCGCCAGCGCCTCATCCATAGCGTTGGTGTGCAGCGATTGCGTGCCGCCCAGGACAGCCGCCAGCGCCTGGATCGTAACCCTGATGACATTGTTGCGCGGCTGCTGGGCGGTAAGGGAACACCCTGCTGTCTGGGCGTGCGTCCGCAACAGCCAGGAACGGGGATCTTTCGCCCCGAACCGCTCCCGCATGATCCGAGCCCACAGCCTTCTCGCCGCCCGGAACTTGGCCACCTCCTCAAACAGGTCGTTGTGGCAATCGAAGAAAAAGGAGAGGCGCGGAGCAAACGCGTCGACCTCAAGACCCGCCTTGATGCTCTCCTCCACGTAGACCATTCCGTCAGCCAATGTGAAGGCGAGTTCCTGCAATGCGGTGGCCCCCGCCTCCCGGATATGGTAGCCGCTGATGCTGACGGTGTTCCACCGCGGCAGGTGGCGCGCGCCGAACAAAATGGTGTCGGTCACCAGCCGGACCGAAGGCGTGATCGGATAGATATACTCTTTCTGCGCGATGTACTCCTTCAGGATATCGTTCTGGACCGTGCCGCCAATCTGATGATACGGGACACCCTGCTTCTCGCAGACGGCGATATACATCGCCCACAAGACTGCGGCGGGAGAGCTGATCGTCATGGAGGTCGTGACCTCGCCGAGCGGAATGCCCTCGAACAGCGTCTCCATGTCGGCGAGCGAATCGATGGCGACGCCACACTTACCCACCTCGCCGGCTGAAGAGGGGTGGTCCGAATCGTATCCCATCAAGGTCGGCAGATCGAAGGCGGTGGACAGCCCCATCTGGCCCTGCTCGAGCAGATACTTGAACCGTCGGTTGGTCTCGACGGCGGTACCGTACCCGGCGAACATCCGCATGGTCCAGAGCTTGCCGCGGTACATCGTCGGCTGCACCCCGCGGGTGTAAGGGTATTCGCCGGGAAATCCAAGCTCCTTTGCGTAATCCCACTCGGGCAGATCGGTCGGGGTGTAGAGGCGCTCGACCGGGGTCATGGACACAGTAGTAAAGCGCTCTGCCCGTTCAGGGGTCTGAGCGAGGGCGGGCTTCAGCGTCTCGGTCTCCCACCGCGCCTTCTCTTCCTCGATCCGCTTCAGATCTTTCTGCTCGGACATCCTCGTATCTCGCTACAGATGGGGTGGGCTGGAGCCCACGACGCGTCGTCGATGGCAGGCGAAGCACGGACAGCGAAGCCTGCCGGCGCCGATTCGAGCCGTACAGGGACGTACGGCGAGATTAAGCGGAGTAGGCCACTGCCCGCCCCGTGGACCACATGCGAACTATTCCGCACTTCGCATCTTATTCTACACTTTGCGCCATCAGCTCCGCTACGTCAAGCGGTCTGGTTTGCCCTATCGCATCCTTGACCTTCAGTGCGTCCTCGAACATGATCAGGCAAAAGGGACAGGCGCTCGCCAGGACCTGTGGCTGAAGGGCCAGTGCCTCTTCAGTCCGCTCCCAGCTTACGCGCTTGCCGATCTTCTCCTCAAACCACATCAACCCGCCCCCCGCACCACAGCAGAAGCCGCGTTCCCGGCATCGGTCCATCTCCTTGACCGCGAGCCCCGGGATCGCCCCGAGCAGTTGCCTGGGTGGGTCGTAGACGCCGTTGTGTCGACCCAGATAACAGGGGTCGTGAAACGATGCCACGCCATCGATCCGCTTCTCCGGCCGTAGACGCCCCTCCTTCACCAGATCGGCCAGCAACTGTGTGTGATGGACGACCTCGTAGCTGCCTTCCAGCTTGGGGTATTCGTTCTTAAGCGTATTGAAGCCGTGCGGGCAGGTGGTGACGATCTTCTTGATGCCGTAGCCGTTCAGCGTGGCGATGTTCTCCCTGGCCAAGGTCTGGAAGAGGTACTCATTTCCGATCCGTCGGGCTGGGTCCCCCGTGCATCGCTCCTCTTCCCCCAGGATCGCAAAATCGACACCGGCGCGTTGCAGGAGCTTCGCGAATGCCGCCGCGACCCGCTGGTTCCGCTCGTCAAAGGCCGCGGTACAGCCGACCCAGTATAGTATCTCCGGCGGACCGTCCGCGGCAACAGTCTTTACGCCAAGCCCCTTCGCCCAGTCGGTCCTGGAGGCTGTAGCCCCACGGAACGGATGGCCCCGCTCTTCCAGACTCCGCAAGGCCTGCTGCATCGTCTCGGGAAATTCGGCCTCTTCCATCACCAGGTGGCGGCGCATCTCGACGATCTTTGGGATCGGCTCGATAAAGATCGGACATTCCTGATGGCATGCCCCGCAGGTCGTGCACGCCCACAGGACGTCGTGCGAGATCACCTCGCCGACCATCTTTTTAGAGTCCTCTCCTTCGGCAACCAGGCGCATATGATCTCGCAAGTCGATGATGACGCCTTTAGGCGTCAGCGGCTTACCCGTGATCCAAGCCGGACAGGCAGCCTGGCAGCGGCCACACTCGGTACACGCCTCGAGATCGAGATGATCTTTCCAGGTCAACTGGTTGATCGCTCCGGCGCCAAACCGTTCCGCTCGGTCCAGGTCGATCGGTCGCAGCACCCCGGAGCCTTCCCGACTCTTCAGCAAGATATTGGCGGCAGCAGACGTGACGTGCATGCCCACCCCGTAGGGCAGATAGGCGATAAAGGTGAAGGCCATGGTGGCATGGAACCACCAGAGGACCTGATGGAGGAGAACCTGCCGGGCCGGCTCAATCCCGCGAAACAGGGCGGATGCCAGCCGACCGCCGGGCGACCAGTGCCCCCATGGATCGGCCGTAGCCGCGATCCGAAGTCCCTCAATCAGAAACCCGGTCACTAGAATGATGAGGAGCAGGGTCAGCAGGACATCGTAACTCTTGGCCTTACGAGGCAGCAGGAGCCGATCGGGCCGTAGGCCATAGCGCCGGACGAGCGCAATCAGCACGCCGGTAATGGCCGTCAGACCGAACAGATCGACGGTCAACGACATGAAGTAGAGGTAAAACGTTCCACGCAGGGTCGGTATGCCAAGATAGTCCTGGAGGGCAACGAGGCAGGTGGCGATAAAGAGGACGACAAACCCCCAGGAGATCGAACGGTGCAGCAGCCCCGAGAGGGGATCCTTGGCAATACGCCGCTGCCACATGGCATACGTGACAACGCCTTTGAACCGGTCCCACAGGCTGCCCAAGACGGCAGCCGGCGCCCCCCTGAGTATCATGCGGGTATGCCGGTAGATGCCATAGAGCCAGACGACAAGGAAGGGAAAGAACAGCAGGTACAGGAACAGGTGCCCCGGGATGTTCCAGTAGATCTCGCGCATGGGGGTCATGGCAGCACTACTGTTTTAGCTTTTCGTTAATTCCTTGCACTGCTGGATCATCGCGGTCGCCACGGCTTTCCAATCTTCGACAATGCCGAGCTGAGCCACCTTAAAGATCGGCGCCGCAGGATCAGTATTCACCGCCACGATATGCTTCGAGCCAGAAATTCCTGCGACATGTTGGGTTGCACCGGAGATCCCGAAGGCAAGGTAGAGATCAGGACTGACGTTCCTGCCGGTCTGGCCGATTTGCCAGGAGGGCGGGACCCATCCGGCGTCGGTCGCAGCCCGCGAGGCGCCAACCGCGCCCTTCAGGACCTGCGCCAACTCCTCAAGAAGCTTGAACCCTTCCGGTCCGTGTACCCCACGGCCACCGCTCACCACGATCTTGGCATCCTCCAGCTTGACACCGGTCGTCTCCTCCTGGACTCTCTCGATGAGGCGGGTTGTCAGTTGCGAGGCTTCCAGCACGACATCAACCCGTATCTCCTCACCCGTCCGGCCTTCCTCCTGTGCGGCCGGCTCCAGCGTCCGAAGCTTGGCCGTTGCCACGACCCGGTTCATGTAAGGCTGCACAACCGCCATCGCCTTCCCCCCGTAGGTCTGACGCGCAAACCGCAGCCGGCCGGATGCCTGGTCCAGGTCAAAGTCGATGAACTCCGTCATAAAAGCGACCTGGAGCCGATAGGCCAGGCGCGGGCCCAGCTCGCGCCCCATCACATCGCCGGGCAGCAGCACCACGGTCGGCTGAGCGCGCTCGCAGATCTGATGCAGGGCGAGCGTATACGCATCACCTTGATACCCTTCCAGTAAGGGATGCTCGGCGCGATAGACCTGTTCGGCGCCATGCGCGAACAGCAATGGAACATATGCACCGACGTCTGTTCCCAAGAGGGCTGCCACCACCGGCCCGGCCAGCTTCTCTTCCAGCCTTTTCGCGCCTGCTAACAGCTCAAGCGTATCTCGCGTGAGCCTGCCGTCTTTCGTCGTAGCCAATACCAATGTGCCGGGCATCCATCCCCTCTCATCAAATGAGCTTGAGTTCGCGCAATCTCACCGCCAGGTTCGCAGCCTTTTCCTCCGGTGTATTCCCTTCGATCATCTCACACTTGGACTCCTTGACCGGGATATAGACATCGGTAACTGCGGCCCTGGCTGCACCGGGACCGATTCTCTCCGGGTCAAGCCCGAGATCCGCCGCCTTCCAGGCGGGGATGATCTTCTTGGCGGCGGTCATAATATCCCGAAGTTTCGCGTAGCGGGCGGTGTTCGTCTCGTCAGAGCTGATGGCGGCAAGGAACGGGGTCTTGGCTTCGATCAGCTCGTATCCATCCTCCACGACTCGACGGACGACAACTTGTCCATCCCTCACCTCGATTCGGGTCACATAGCCGACGTACCCGATTCCGAGTTCCTCGGCCAGAAAGGCCGGGACAGCACGATCGGCCCAGTCCCCCGACTCGCAGCCGGTCAGGATCAGGTCACATGTCCCGGCTTTCCAGATCGTCTTCGCCAGCGCATAAGCAATCCCTCGCTGATCAGAGCCCGCAAGAAGGGGGTCATTGACCAGGATCGCCTCGTCGGCGCCCATCGACAGCGCGCTTCTCAGCGCGGTCGTCGTGGTTGCGCCGCCGACGCTGATGGCCGTCACCTTGGCGCCCTGCTTCTCCTTGAGCTGGATGGCCACCTCGAGGGCATTGGCATCGTACGGGCTGATGACCAGCGGGTTGTTTCCTGGGACCTGCCGCTTGGTTCGGGAGTCGATCGCGAATTGGCTCATCGGCGTCTCGGGATCGATAATCTGCTTGATACACACAACGATGTTCATGTGTTTGGGTTCACCGTTCAAAGTTCAAGGTTCAAGGTTGCGAGTTCCGCATATGGCGCTGAAAACCTGGAACTCCTTCAGTTCAGTAACTGATTCGCGATTACCAGACGTTGAATCTCGGACGTCCCCTCGTAGATCTCGGTGATGCGGGCGTCACGAAACAGCCGCTGAGCCGGGAAATCGTACAGATACCCGTAGCCGCCGTGAATTTGCAGCGCCTTGGTGGCGGCCCAACTGGCGGTCTCCGAGGCGAACAGCTTGGCCATCGCCGATTCCTTGGTATACCGAAGACCCTTGTCCTTTAGCCAGGCCACCCGATACGTGAGCAGCCGCGCCGCCTCGATCTGCACCGCCATATCAGCGATCATCCATTGTATCGCCTGAAACGATGCAATCGGCTTATCGAAGGCGACCCGCTCCTTGGCGTACCTGAGCGAGATGTCCAGCGCAGCCTGGGCGATCCCCACCGCCTGCGCCGCAATGCCGATTCGGCCGGCATCCAGAGTGACCATGGCAATTTTGAACCCTTGCCCCACCTCCCCCAGCAGGTTGTCTGCAGGCACTCGACAGTTGTCGAAGACCACCTGACAGCAACTGGTGCCCTTAAGCCCTAATTTTTTCTCTACCTTCGTGATGGTGAAGCCCGGCGTGCCCTTCTCCACCAGGAAGGCACAGACCCCTTTGGCCCGAAGGGAGCGATCGACCGTGGCAAATACCAGCGCCAGATCAGCCTCCAAGGCATTTGTAATAAAGTTCTTTGTCCCGTTCAGCACAAACCCGTCACCGTCTCTCGTGGCAAGAGTTTGCTGAGCTGACGCATCCGATCCGGCGCCCGGCTCGCTCAGCGCAAAGCAACCGAGCAGCTTGCCGCCGGCGAGCGGCGTGAGGTACCGCTGCCTTTGAGCCTCTGTCCCGAACTTATACAGGGCATCGGCAACCAGCGAGTTGTTGACCGACATAATAACGCTGGTCGAGGCGCAGGCCCGAGCGATCTCCTCCATACCGATAGCGTAGCACACATTGTCCGCCCCGGCGCCGCCGTATTCCGTGGGGATCGCCACGCCCATCAGCCCGAGTTCCCCCATCTTCCTGATCGTCTCCAGCGGGAAGACCCCTCCCTCATCCACCTGCTTAGCTAGTGGCGCCACCTCTCTGGACGCGAAGTCGCGAACCATTTTCCGGAACAGGTGTTGCTCCTCAGTCAACTCGAACTTCATACCTTTTCTCCGCACACTCCTTCCAGTCAGGACTTACCCTACCCCGAGAGGCTCGGGCGGTTCAACATGATGGTCGCGAGGCTGTCCTCCATCCACAGAAGCCGCCCAACTATTGAGTAGACTGATCAGCCTATCTTCATTAAATATTTGTGTAGTCAGGGCGGATTCTATTGTGTTGTTCAGTAGTTAGCAAGCAATATCTTGCCGCTGAGATGGGGCCAACGCTGGTTGTGCTCACAACCTCATGCTCCAGAAGCTCCGGGAGGGTCCCCTGGAAACAGGGCAGCCCTTTGGGGCTCACCGTCCCCCAAAGGGCTGTGACAGATTCCTCGCGGTGACGCCCTTTCGGCAGGCTCAGGGCAGGCTTTTGCTCCGCTCCTCGCCTCCTGCCTGCTGGTAGGCGGATTGGCCCGGCGATCACTTGGCGCGAGGACTCTTGCCTCGCTCGCTCTGCGTCATGCCTGACACACTCGTATGCCTCGCTGGTCGTTGGCAGCCGGAGGCTGACGGCCATCCGTGTGTAGGCAATGGTTGGCCGATGTTATGCTGCAGGTATCCACTTCATTGCTAATCGACGCCGTGACGCCGCACAATCGCGAAGATACATATTGATTAGCGTTTGATACGGGACGCTTACCTCTTCAGCGAGTTTTCTAAAATATTCGATGGTTGCATCGTCTACCCGGATGGTGAGCTGTCTCTTTACGCGCTTGGCGTAAGGATTCCTTGTTGCCTTTGAAAAGTCATATCCCTTTCTCATATTCTCCTCCGTCGCATATATTGTGATGTCTCTGATTTGGTGGCCTTCCAGACAGAGATTATGCGGACTGTATCCGATTCTTCTCGATAACAGTGGCATACCACAAGCAGTCGGGCAATCGCGCTGAGGCCCAAAAGAAGAAATCGGTCTTCATCTTCCGAGTGGTCGGGATCATGCATGAACAAGGCATTATCATCGGCGAATACTGTCTGGCCTTCTTCGAATGAGACGCCATGCTTTTTCTTGTTGATGGCGTTTTTTCGTTCGTCCCAGACAAAGCAAATTGCACCCATATTTACAACATACCGACAATGTCACTACACGTCAAGGCTTTGTTGCCTGCTTCAGAAGCTCCGGGAGGGTCCCCTGGAAACAGGGCAGCCCTTTGGGGCTCCCACTGTACCCCCTTTGGCAGCCAATCTCGGTCGCCGTGAGGTTAAGCGCTTCCAGAGGCTCTTCAGGCCGACAGCTTTTTAGCAATTTTTGCAACATGCTCGCCTTGAAATCTGGCGATGGTCAATTCATTTTGCGACGGCTGGCGACGGCCATCTCCACCGGCAAGCGTACTCGCGCCGTAAGGCGTGCCGCCCGTAATTTCATTCATATTGAGTAAGGCTTGGCATGAGTACGGCACACCGACGATCACCATCCCCTGATGCAACAGTGTGCTGTGAAATGACGTAATGGTGGTCTCCTGTCCACCGTGCTGAGTCGCGGTGGAGGTAAAGACGCTGCCCACCTTGCCGATGAGCGCACCGCTCACCCAATGTTTCCCCGTTTGATCTAGGAAATTGCGCATCTGTGAGCACATGTTCCCGAACCGGGTCGGGGTACCAAAGACAATTGCGTCGTAATTGGGCAACTCATCAACCGTCGCAATGGGAGCTTCTTGATCCAGCTTTGCGCCGGCTTTTCGAGCCACCCCTTCAGGCATCAGCTCCGGCACACGTTTGATGGTGACCTCAACGCTCTCCACGGAACGAGCGCCCTCGGCTACCGCCTTCGCCAATGTCTCAACATGTCCATACATGCTGTAATACAGGACTAAGATCCTCGTCATAGACCGCCTCCTTGGGATACCGCCTCACGACGTTGCGGGTCAGCGGCAGGCGGACGCGCGAGCGTTGCGAGCGTCGGACTCCAACCGGTTGGTTATGCGCTCTGCCGTGGCTGATGTCTCTGGGTGAGGCCCACTAGAGCCCGGAGCGCTTCATTCGTCTTCTCAACAACGAATTTATTCGCAATATCCCACACTTACCCTAACCGGTCAAGACGACGTATCGCACCGTTGCAGGCAGCAAGTGCGTCGTGTACAATGTTTGATGGTCTTTCGGGATTCAGGCTGCCAACCGACGGCAGGGAAGCGAGGGGAGAGATGGAATGATCGAAGCGGACAAGCTGACGAAATATTACGATAAGTTTACAGCAATTCGGGATGTCTCCTTCAAGGTTGAGAAGGGGGAGATCGTGGGGTTTCTCGGGCCGAACGGCGCCGGCAAGACCACCACGATGCGGATCCTCACCGGTTTTCTGCCGCCCAGCAGCGGGACGGCCCGTGTCGCCGGCTTTGACGTCCTGACCGAGTCCCTCCAGATGCGGCGACGCATCGGCTACCTGCCGGAGAACGTGCCGCTCTACACCGATATGAAGGTGGCCGATTACCTGGAGTTCGTGGCCGAGGTCAAAGGCCTGGAACGGGGGAAGAGGCGACAGAGGATCGGCGAGATCATGGAAAAATGCGGGGTTGCCAAGGTACGGCGGACGCTGATCGGGGCACTCTCGCGCGGCTATCGGCAGCGGGTCGGGATCGCTCAGGCGCTGCTCAACGATCCCGAGGTGCTGATCCTGGACGAGCCGACCATCGGACTCGACCCGAAGCAGATCATCGAGATCAGACAGCTCATCAAAGAGTTGGCCGGCCAAAGCACGGTCATCCTGTCGACTCACATCCTGCCGGAGGTCAGCATGATCTGCCATCGGGTCATCATCATCAACAATGGACAGATCGTGGCGGTTGACACCCCGGAGAACCTCACGGCCGGGCTTCAGAGCTCCACCAAGCTGCGTATCAGGGTCGATGGGCCGGTGGACCAGGTCGGCGTAGCCCTGACACAGCTTCCGGGCGTGCTGCGGGTCGTCGCGGAGGATGAGGCGCACGAGACTCCCAAGAACTTCGTCGTGGAGTCGGAGCGGAATTGTGATCTGCGCCGCGAGGTCTCACGTCTGATCGTTGAGCGCGGATGGGGGCTGCTGGAGCTCCGTCCCGCCGACATGAGCTTGGAGGAGATCTTCGTGCGCCTGGTGACTAAGGAAGCACATGAGGTGCAGGCATGAACATCCTGGCGATCTTCAAGAGGGAGTTGCGCGCCTACTTCGCGTCGCCTATCGCCTACGTCGTCCTGACCATCTTCGCGCTGATTTCGGGCTATTTTTTCTATAGCCTCTTCGCCTTTTTTTCGCTCAACAGCCTGCAGGCCACGATGAACCCAATGTTCGGTCGAGGCCTGAACGCCTCTGAGTGGATCGTTCGTCCACTCTTTCGCGATATCGCGATTACGATGCTGCTCCTGATGCCCGCGGCCACCATGCGCCTGTTTTCAGAAGAAAAGAAGACGGGGACCATCGAGTTGCTCTTCTCGTATCCGATCAGAGACTGGGAACTCCTGTTGGGGAAGTTTCTGGCGGCGCTCGCGCTCTACTCGGCGATGCTCGGGGTCAGTCTGCTGGACATCGCGATGCTGGGGTCCTTCGCGACGCTGGAATGGGGACTCATCCTGAGCGGCTACCTCGGTCTCCTGCTTCTCGGTATGGCCTTCCTGGGACTCGGGATTCTAGCCTCCTCACTTACCGAAAACCAGGTCGTCGCGGCCGTCGGCGCCTTTGGTATCCTCCTGTTGCTGTGGGTCATCGGCTGGTCCACCGAGGCGGCCGGCCCAACGCTGGGCCCTATTCTCTCGCACCTCTCGATCATCAACCATTACGACAGCTTCGCCAAGGGAACCATTGAAAGCAGGGACGTGATCTTTTACCTCAACTTCACGCTCCTCTGCCTCTTCCTGACACTCCGTTCCCTGGAATCGAAACGGTGGAGGGGCTAACCATGGAAAAGTTCGCTCGCTTCGCTGTACCGGCCGGTCTCACCCTCCTTGTCGCCGGCGGGATTGCCTATAACATCCGTCCGGACCTGAAGACGTGGATGGGGAGCGTCCTCCTGCTCGGGGCGATCCTCATCCTTGTCAGCGTCTATCGTTCCTTTGGCGGGATCATGGCCTGGTTAAATCGACGCTCCACGATCACCGGACTGAACGTCGTCGTGATGACGATGCTGGTGCTGGGGATCATCGGTCTGGTGGAGGTCATCTCGGCCAAGCACAACACGCGGTTCGACCTGACCCAAGGGAAGCGGTACAGCCTTGCCGATCAGACCAAGAAGGTGATTAGGGGACTCGCCACGGACGTTCAAGTCACGGCCTTCTTCCGAGCCGACCAGGCGGAGCGCCAACCCGCCGAAGACCTTCTGCGCCAGTACGCCGACCTCTCGCAGCGGTTTCGCTTCGAGGTGGTCGATCCTGACAGGAATCCCGGCAGGGCCAAGCGGTACGGCATTGCCACGTACGGTACGACGGTCTTAGAGACCAAGGATAAGGAAGAGAAGATCAGTGAGGTGGATGAGGAGCACCTGACGAACGGGCTGGTCAAGTTGCTCCGCGAAGGGAAACGAACGATCTATTTTCTGAAGGGGCATGGGGAAAACGAGCTGGAGGACGGGTCGCGGAACGGCTACCGGCAAGCCAAAGAGGCCATCGAGAAGGCCAACTATCAGGTCAAGGAGCTGTTGCTGCTCCGTGAACGAGAGGTTCCGCAAGATGCCTCGATGCTGGTCATCAGCGGACCGAAGCGTGATCTGGCTGAATCGGAGCTGCAGGCCCTGCAGGCGTTTATCGAGCGAGGCGGAAAACTGCTTATCCAGCTCGATCCGTTTGCGGCCTCGAGCCTCAAGGTATTCGTCAGTCGATACGGCATCACGATCGGCGACGATGTGATTGTGGATCAGAACGCTCGCGTCATGGGCGGCGATTACCTTATGCCCGTGGTCTCGACCTACTACCCGCACGCGATCACCCAGAATTTCACCCTCGCCTCCCTCTTTCCCTTCGCGCGCTCCGTAGACGTCGCGAAGCCATCACCGCAGGGTGTCACCGTCCAGAAGCTCGGGGAGACGGGGCCGGGGAGCTGGGCGGAGACCGACAAAGGCGAACTGAATCGCGGCCAGCTCGGCTTTGAGAAAGGGCAGGATCGAGAGGGACCGGTCCCGGTGGGAGCCATCGCCACGGTGCAGGTGAAACCGGCAACAGCGCAAAAATCAGAGGCGGAGAAGGCAGCTACAGCGCAGAGGACCAACGAAGAGCAGACGGACAAGCAACCGGAAATGGCTAGGCTGGTGGTGTACGGCAACTCCGCCTTTGCCAGCAACAACTTCCTGAACTTCTCGGGGAACCGGGATCTCTTCCTGAACAGCATCAGTTGGCTGGCCGAAGAGGAGGGGATGATCTCCATCCGACCAAGGGAGGCGAAGAACACCCCCATCATCTTAAGCGCGGCGCAAGGGCGGATGGCCTTCTGGTTCCTGGTTGTCGTAGTGCCAGGTCTGTTCCTGGTCTCCGGAACATCCGTGGTCCTCGGACGGAGGCGGTCGCGGTGAGGTGGCGATCACTCGGCCTTCTCATGTTGGTTCTGGCGGCTCTGGGTGCGGGCTATTACACCATGGAGACTAGGACGCTATCCGGGTCGGATGCCAACAAATTATTTCAAGCCGAGGAAAAGGACGTCGAAAAGATCTCCATCACACGAGGCGAAGAGCTGATCGTGCTGAAGCGTGAAGGCGATGGGTGGCGGCTGATCGAACCTGTGCGGGCCACGGCCGACAGCTCAGAGGTCGCCTCGCTGCTGCATACGCTCCTGGAAGCCAGGGAAGAACGACGCATCGAGGAGGCGCCAACCCGCCTCGCTGACTACGGGCTTGAGCGTCCTTCGCTCACTCTTCGCGTGACGCTCAAGGGTGGGCACACGTTACCAGCTCTCCTGCTGGGCGATGTAAACCCAAACGGTCGCTCTATCTATGCCAAACGGCCCGATCAGCCCGCGGTCTTGTTGGCGACCGTCATCGTGCGCGTCCGCGCGGACCGGAAGCCGGATGATTTTCGTAACAAGACCCTGCTGGCGCTGGAGCCGAACCAGGTCACTCAGGTCGAACTGGCCGGCAAGGGACAACCGATCAGCCTTAGCCAGACTGAAGGAAAGGGGTGGGAGATGAGTAAGCCGATCAAGGCCAGGGCTGACGCAGCCGTGATCGGACGGTTGTTGTGGAAGATCAAGGACGCCCGCGTGACTGCATTTGTTGACTCCGGTCCGGACGCTAAGCGCAAGTACGGCCTGGAGCGCCCCGATCTGATCGTAGAGTTGAAGGATGCGAGCAGCGTGAAGCGGCTTCTACTCAAGAAGGCCGCCGACCCACAAGTCGGACTGTACGCCATGGCTGAGCCTGGAGTCGGTGTAGTCACCATCGATTCGGCCTTTCTGGACAGCTTGCCGAACGGACCGGACGCCTTCAAGCAGACGACCCCGCCCGCAACGACTCGATGAGAACCGCTAAACTCCATTCTGACATTGCAGGGGCTCAGAGCGAAGCGAAGGAGATGAAGCAACCTCTTCAGGAGATTACGAGGCGAAAGCATAGCAACGTCCTTATCGCGTGTATCCTGTTATCCCTCGGCATCTTTATATTTGATCTTCTTACGCCTCTTGGTGTGGCCGCTGCTGTCCCGTATATCACCGTCATATTGCTGTCCCTGTGGTTGCCGAAGCGGAAGCATACCGTCATCGCCGGGGTTGGGGTCTCGATATTAACTGTACTCGATCCTGTACTGACATTCTATGCCGTACAACCATTTTGGATCGTGCTCACCAATCGCTCCCTCTCCCTTCTCGGGATATGGTCGGCCGTCGTCTTTGTCTCGCTGTACAAGAGTTCTCTCGAGGTCATCAAGGCGCAACAGGCGATCTTGAAGCAGGAGGAAGAGGCCCTGAGACAGGCCAACAGGGATCTGGAGACGTACACCAAGGAACTGAAGCGTTCCAATGCGGAACTGGAACAGTTTGCGTACGTAGCCTCTCATGATCTTCAGGAGCCGTTGCGGATGGTGGCCAGTTTCACACAACTCCTACAACGACGCTATAAAGACAAACTCGATGCCGACGCGAATGAATTTATCGCATTTGCTGTGGAAGGCGCCAATCGGATGCAAAGACTGATCAATGACCTGTTAAGCTATTCCAGGATCCATACTCGGGGCAAGCCGTTCGAAGAGGTTGACTGCGAGAAGATCCTGGGTGAGGCGCGCGCCAATCTTCAACTCGCCATCGGGAACAGCGGCGCCCTGGTCATGAACGATCCCCTTCCTGCCGTCATAGGGGATGCGTCACAACTGATGCGGCTATTTCAGAACCTGATTGACAATGCCATCAAGTTTGCCGGAGAAGAGCCCCCCCGGGTTCATATCGTCGCGAAAAAAAATGGTGCGGAATGGCTCTTCTCGGTGCGGGACAACGGGATCGGCGTTGACCCGCAATACAACGAGCGGATCTTTGTTATCTTTCAACGACTGCACAGCAGGGAGGAATATCCCGGTACCGGGATCGGCCTAGCCATCTGCAGAAGGATTGTGGAACGTCATGGCGGCCGGATCTGGGTGGAGTCAGAACCCGGAAAGGGCTCGACTTTCTATTTTACCATCCCACGCACAGGAGGCCATGAGCGTGAACAAGAAACACAATGGAAGACAGATCGAGATTCTGCTGGTGGAAGATAATCCGGCCGATGTTCGCCTGACACAGGAGGCGCTCAAGGACGGAAAACTTCTCAATAGTCTGAGCATTGTCGGGGATGGGGTTGAGGCAATCGCCTTTCTGCGGCGTCAGGGCAAGTACGCAGACGCCCCGCGTCCGGACCTGATCCTCCTCGACTTGAATCTCCCCAAAAAAGATGGTCGGGAGGTGCTTGCGGAGATCAAAACCGATGAGACGTTAAAGAGCATCCCCGTCGTCGTCTTGACCGTCTCTAAGGCCGAGGAGGATATCCTGAAGACCTATAAGTTGCACGCCAATTGTTACATTACCAAGCCGGTTGACCTCGATCAGTTCATCTCTGTAACACAATCGATCGAAGATTTCTGGTTCAGCATCGTGAAATTGCCGCCAAAGGGAGAAATCGATGAACGGCACATCCATTAGGATCCTCATGATCGAGGACGACCCGCTCTGTGTCCGGTTCATAAAGGAAATCCTGAAGGAATCCAGCCGGACTCGATTTGAGCTGCTCCATGTGGGCAGACTCAACGCGGCTATGGAGTTGCTAAAAGAAAAGGTCTGTGACGCAGTGCTGCTGGACCTCAATCTGCCGGATAGTTCTGGGTTCGACACCTTCGAGCGAGTCCGTTCGCAACTCCCTTCGGTTCCTGTTGTGGTCATGACCGGCCTGGAAGATGAAGAGCTGGGCATAAGGGCCGCGCAGAAGGGGGGCTACTATCTGAGTAAAGGGGATGTAACGGGGCATCTCCTTATCAGTACGATCCAGCATGCTATCGAGCATATGCGTCTCTTGAGCGGTTTGGAAAAATCTTGTCAGCAGTTTTATCACCTCTCAGCATACCTGCAGCATATGCGGGAGGAAGAAAAGAAACGGATCGCCGAAGAGCTTCGCGATGAACTCGGGGGGCTCTTGACGACGATGAAAATGGAATTATCGACTGCATTGCACGACCTCGATAAACGCCAAGCTGCCCTTTCTGGGATGAAAGATTCACTGACAAAACTCATCGACAGGGGGATTGACACCGTCCAGCGGATCTCCTCCGATCTGAGACCACACATATTGGACCACCTTGGCCTCATACCTGCCATCGAGTGGCATATACAGGAATTCCAAAAAAGAACCAGGATTCAGTGCAAGTGGGTATTATGTGAGGGGGAGTTCCCCCTGGATAAAGAGCGTGCTACTGCAGTCTTTCGCATCGTACAAGAAGCGCTGACCAACGTGGCCCGCCATGCGAAGGCATCTCGGGTTACCGTGGAAGTGTTGAGGAATGAGGACTCTCTACAGTTGAAGATTGAAGACAATGGAGTGGGATTCGATGAAGAGAGGCTGAACGATCCTCATTCCTTTGGCCTGATAGGAATACAGGAGCGTGCCCTCTATTTGAAGGGTCAGGTGACGATAAAAGGCGTCCCTCAGAAAGGGACAACAATAGCCCTCACTATCCCCTTATTAGAAATGAGAAAAGGGCACAATGATCAAGGTGATTATCGCTGATGATCACCCGACTTCTCACCGGAAGCGCCAATGCATCGCAAACGAGAGGACCGTATAGTAGGTCGGATACAACAGAGACCAGGCGATCAACGAGGGCGAGGGATCGGGAAGCTGCCAGAGAATGATCAGGAGCGCCGCGGCCCACAGGACGCCTAGACCGATGGTGAGAGGACGGAGGATTCGAGTCCGGCCAGGATAGATATACCTGATCGGTACCAGCACCATCACTGCTGCAAAAAGGGTAAAAATCACGTTAAACCAGAGGGGACTCCTTCCGACATAATAGTAGAAAGCCAGAATGTTCCAGTATGAAGGAAACCCGGTGAAAAAATGATCCGGCGTCTTGGCTGCGATATGGCAGAAACGGTAGGCGCTGGTGAGCAGCGGGAAGGGTAAAATCCAGATCGAGACCGACGCCGGCAACAAGTTGGCCTCATGGATCAGCACGATGGGAACAATCACAAAATTCAGATAATCAACGATATCGTCAAGCTTCGTTCCATCGAATTGGGGCAGGACCTCCTTCACCCGAGCTAGTCGCGCCAGCGGCCCATCCACAGCATCGACCACTCCGGCTGCCAGCAGCATCCCGAAGAACGCCCCTCGATAATCGCCTCGGTGTATGGCGACGAGGCACCAGACCCCGATGACCGCCCCCGAGGCAGTGAGTAGATGCACCGCCCACGCCATCACCCGCTGTCGTACGCCCTCTCCCCGCTTCACACCGACCTTCCCATCCCTCCCCTACCACTCCACAATTGCAGGTCAGTTGCCGCTGGTCGCTTCACTTCCTCAAACCCGGCATGAACACAGCACTCTGTTCCTCGATGTGCGGAGGTTGGGTTAGCGATCTTCTCGCTTGCTTGTCCTGGCTTTTTCCTTCTGGTAGTTATCGGAGCGGGCCAACTCTGCCATCCATCCCTTGACTCGCTTGGCATCGTCTGAGTCCGGCGGTACCAGGGTGAGGAACCGCCGAAACGCCTCAGTGGCCCCCTTCGCATCCCCCTTCTCTTTCAAGGCCTGCCCCTTATCGAATAGGGCATGGGCATACCGGGGATCCAGGCTCAGCGCCCGGTCATACAGTCTTATGGCTTCATCCGGCCGGTTGCTCTGCATCAGAATTAATCCGAGGTGCGTCAGTGCCTCGACATGGCTCCGATCGGTAAGCAGGATCTGGTGGTATTTTTCCCAGGCCGCCTGGAGATCACCGGCGTCGAGTGCGGCATGGGCCGCTTTTAAGGCCGAATCAATCTCGGAGGGCGAGAGACGGGGGACAGGCGCCGTCGATGCCGAAGGGACAGATGGTTGTGTCCGCGGGACGAGCGGAACGAAGGCTGAAGACAGGTAGCCAAGAAGAAATCCTACAGCCAACGTGCTGCCCAGCATTATGGTAAGACGTATCTTGCCGGATGATCGCTGCTCTTCCATGATCTTCTCCGAGTTCACCCTATTTGGCATAGTTCGACCAGTTGCTACCGCATGTTGACTCAGGTGCTTACCGGCTCAAGAGGCTCATGGGGATCTTCCCCCGAAAAAGTGGACACGACTTCACGTCACCAATCCCTCATACTCTTCCGGCGTGTGGTAGTCAATGCCAGAGTGCAGGCGGTGGTGGTTGTAGAAGCGGATGTAGAGCTTGAGCGC
>NZ_JAQUOY010000034.1 GCF_028716865.1 Candidatus Methylomirabilis sp.
GCTCCAGGAAAAGGCGAAGGCGATCCGTCTGCTTATCATGGACGTCGATGGCGTGCTCACCGACGGACGGATCTTCTATAACGCCGAAGGGGTGGAGAGCGAGGCCTTCTTCGTCAGGGACGGTTTCGGCCTTCGCATGGCCCAACAAGCGGGGTTGCTGACTGCGATCCTGACGGGACGTGTGTCGGGGGCGGTAACCCACCGCGCAAAGGAGTTGGGCATCTCTGAGATCCACCAAGGGGCCATGAACAAGCTCGAAGTCTACGAGATGCTCCTTCAGCGGTACGGTTTGACCGATGAGGCGGCGGCATACGTCGGTGACGATCTGAACGACCTTCCCGTGCTCGGTCGGGTCGGTCTCTCTGCGGCGCCGGCCGATGCTGCTGCGGAAGTGAGAGCGATGGTCGCGTACGTGACCACGCAGGACGGTGGCCGCGGTGCTGTCCGTGAGGTGATCGACCTGATCCTGAAGGCCCAGGGTCGATGGAAGGAGTGCGTTGAAAGGCGAGGGTCGGCCTCGAAATAGAGGCGGCTTCCGGCGGTGACTTTTTCTTGACAAGCGGAAGAGGTATGTTACAGTGACCGATCTGGGGTAAAATGGTGCTGTTCGCCGGCTCGCTGTGGGTGAGGAGGAGCGGATTTCGAAGAAGGGGAGGAGGACCGGTTCATGCCGTACAAACATTATCTATTCACGTCCGAATCGGTGACCGAAGGTCACCCAGATAAGATCGCCGACCAGATCTCTGATGCCGTACTTGACGCCATCTTCACGCAGGACCCTTATGGCCGGGTGGCCTGTGAAACGCTGGTCACGACGGGCTTGGCCTTTGTGGCCGGGGAGATTTCTACCAAGTGTTATGTGGACATCCCAAGGGTGGTCCGCGAAACGATCAGGGACATCGGCTATACGAGGGCGAAATACGGCTTTGATTACGAGACCTGCGGCGTGATCAACGCCATTCAGGAGCAGTCCCCTGATATCGCGTTGGGGGTTGATATCCAGGGGGCGGGGGATCAGGGGTTGATGTTCGGGTATGCCAGCGATGAGACACCCGAATTGATGCCGATGCCGATCATGCTGGCCCACAAACTGTGCAGGCGCCTGGCCGAGGTGCGGCGTACGGAGATCCTGGATTACCTTCGGCCGGATGGTAAATCGCAGGTCACGGTCGAATACGTCGATGGGAAGCCGAATCGGATCGATACTGTCGTCATCTCCACCCAGCACAGCGCTGAGGTTCCGTTAAAGCAGATTCGGGAAGATGTCATTGAGCAGGTGATTCTTCCGATTCTCCCTAAGGACTTAGTGGACTTGGACTCGATTACCTATCACATCAATCCTACCGGCCGCTTTGTGATCGGCGGTCCACACGGCGACACGGGGCTGACCGGCCGAAAGTTAATCGCGGATACCTATGGCGGTGTCGGGAGTCACGGAGGCGGCGCCTTCTCCGGGAAGGACCCGACGAAGGTCGATCGATCTGCGTCGTATAATGCCAGGTATATCGCAAAGAATTTCGTGGCGGCCGGCCTGGGCCGGAAATGTGAGGTGCAACTGGCCTACGCGATCGGCGTTGCTGATCCGGTGTCGGTGTTGGTGGATACCAAGGGGACAGGGGTGGTCCCGGACGAGGAGTTGACAAAAATGGTCCGCACACACTTTGAGCTGACCCCGGCGGGGATGATCAAGGCGCTCGATCTTCGACGCCCGATCTATAAGCAGACTGCGGCCTATGGCCATTTCGGTCGCACAGAACCTGATTTTACGTGGGAGAGAACCGATAAGGCCGATGGGCTGAGAAAAGAGGCTGGCCGATTAGGAGCTTAGAGGCAGGGTATGGGGTATAGGGTATGGGTTTGAAGACGGCCAAGGAGTGGGATCAAGCAAGTTTGATGACGGGTCTCTTTTCTATACCCTACCCCTAACTCCTAGACCCTGCTTGGAGGTACTATGGATTACGATGTGAAAGATCTGGCGCTGACGGATAAATGGCTCCTGCGTATTGAATGGGCGAGGGAATAGGCCGAGATTGAGTACGGCGTTTAGAATCGGATTGTTCTACAGTCGTTAGGCCTTCTTACAATTCTCTCATTTTAAATAGTTGCTGCCCCCCCCTGAAGGTCCTCTCAAAATCTCTTGCCGATTAATAACGATAATGATCCGGCTTATAGGGACCATCTGGAGAGACTCCGATATATTGAGCCTGCTTGGGACTCAACCGGGTTAGCTTGATTCCCAGTTTTTCCAAATGCAGTCTGGCGACTTCCTCATCCAGCTTTTTAGGTAAGGTGTAAACACCTATGGGTCGTGGATTGTTCCAAAGATCGATTTGGGCCAAGGTTTGGTTAGTAAATGAATTCGACATGACGAAACTGGGATGACCTGTGGCACAACCTAGATTGACAAGACGTCCTTCAGCCAGAAGATAGAGGTTGTTCCCATTGGGAAGTACATATTTATCCACCTGGGGCTTGATGTTGACGCGTTGCACACCCGGAAGGGATTTCAACCCGGTCACATCGATTTCGCTGTCGAAATGCCCGATATTGCAAATGATACTTTCCCCTTTCATCGTCACCATGTGAGCCGTAGTAATGACATCCACGTTACCGGTGGCGGTGATAAAAATATTTCCCACCTTGGCGGCATCTTCCATAACGGTGACTTCAAAGCCCTCCATCGCCGCTTGTAGGGCGTTGATGGGATCAATTTCAGTGACGATAACGCGGGCCCCGTAACTGCGCATGCTATGCGCGCAACCCTTGCCCACATCTCCGTAGCCGGCTACGACCACCACTTTACCTGCGATCATCACATCGGTGGCGCGCTTGATACCGTCGGCCAATGATTCTCGGCATCCGTACAAATTATCGAACTTGCTCTTGGTGACACTGTCGTTCACATTAATGGCCGGCACCAAAAGTTCCCCTTTTTCCATCATCTGGTATAAACGATGGACGCCGGTGGTGGTTTCCTCCGAAACCCCTTTCCAGTCTTTTATCATGCGGGTCCAGATACCCGGATGGGACTTCAAGGTTTTTTTCAACAAGTTGAGGATACAGCCTTCCTCCTCGTTTGCCGGTTTTCGATCCAGGAAAGACGCGTCTTTTTCGGCCCTGACTCCCCAATGAATGAGCAAAGTGGCATCGCCACCATCATCCACAATGAGCTGGGGTCCCAAGACCTCACCATTTTTGCCAGGGTGAACCAGCGCGTTAAAAGTACAGTCCCAATATTCCTCCAGGGTTTCACCTTTCCAGGCGAATACGGGAACTCCAGCCACGGCAATGGCTGCCGCTGCATGGTCTTGGGTTGAAAAGATATTGCAAGAGGCCCAGCGAACATCCGCACCCAGGTCGACCAAGGTTTCGATCAACACGGCTGTTTGAATGGTCATATGCAGCGAACCGGTTACCCGGACGCCTTTGAGGGATTTCAATTTCCCGTACTTTTCACGCACCGCCATCAGGCCGGGCATTTCTTTTTCAGCAATTTCAATTTCTTTGCGACCAAAATCGGCCAAGGACAAATCCGCCACCTTAAAATCAGGCGAAGAGGATAGTTTTTTTTCTGTTAACGTCGGCATGTTCATATCCTTTTTATAAAGAGTGCGAGGCGCCCCTATTTTAGCCCTCACCGGCCGCGCGGAACGCGGCGAGGGGAATTTCATGTGCTTGATTTTTTCTGATAAGGTATTGCTTCTGACGGGGGAAGTATACGCAGCAACGGACTTGTGGTCAAGGCAATATTGGCCCCAAAATGTGGGGTGTGGCCATGCGGGCGCTCGGGATGGGCGCGAATGTCATCATTGCCGAGATCGATCTTCAGATCTCGGCGTTGAAGCTGGCTTCGATGGGGGTCCGGATCGATACGCTCACGGATGAGCAGCGCCGGCACCTCGACTCATGGAGCATGGGAACATAGAGCGTTCACAGTTCAGCGTTCATAGTTTAGAGAACAAACCGATAGAATGGTCTGATCAACCCTGCCCATGAACTACGAACAATGAACTATGAACTCTCTTCAGCTTTTGACCGTGAGCACGGAGCTGAGGGCGGCAGCGGAGAAGAGGACATTAGGTAGCCACGCCGCGACGACCGGGGGCAGCACACCGCCTCGCCCCAGAGCAATGCTGAAGGAGTTGAGGATCGAGTAACAGATGGCAACTACCACGCAGGCCCCCGTCCAGGCCATCACGCCTCGCGTGCCGGTCCGGAGGGCGAAGGCGATCCCGATGAGGGCCATCACGAGGCTCATGAACGCTGTGGAGCCTTTTGCTGCCAGGTCGACCTGATACCGCATAGAGTTGACCCCGCTTTTGCCGAGTCTCTCGATGTACTCCCGAAGCTCCGCGGAACTCATCTCCTCCGCCTCCCGCACGACCTGCGCAAAATCCGTGGGCTTTTCTTCAAGATCGAGCGTGAGGTTCGTGAACGGATCGACTCGATAGCTCCCATTAGGCCTGGTCCAGGAGACTTCGCCGTCCCGAAGCCACCACCGCCCGCCTTGCCATCTGGCCTCCTTTGCATCGACCCTTCTCAACAGCCTGAAATCCGGTGAGAGTTCAAAGATGGTCAACCCCCGGATGTTGCCCGATGCCACCTCCAGCAGAGAGATGTGCAAAAACCGGTTACCCTTGGCTCGGTACCAGATATCGTTGTCCTTAGTTCGCTGAAAGGGGGAGACCTTCTGTACCTTGACCCGATACGCGTTCAGCGCGCGCTCGTTCATTTGAGGGATGATCGACTCACCAAGGATCAAGGCCGCAAGGCTCACCACGAGGCTGAGGACCAACAGTGGAACAATAATACGCAAGAAGCTCAGATGACCCATCTTCATGGCGAGCAATTCGTTCTGCCGGGTCATTCTTCCAAGGCTGAACAGGGCGGCGAGAAGCACCGCTATCGGCATGACCTGGAATCCGAACCATGGCAGCCTGTGGAAGTAATATTGGATAACCACTATGCCGGATACGTCAAGGAAGCGGGATAGGCGGTCGAACAGGTCAACAATGGCGGCGAGCGCGAGGAAGATCGCCAGTGAGAAGACGAACAGCCTCAAAAACTCTCTCGCAAGGTAACGATCCAGGATTCGCATAGCAGCGCTCAGTGCTCAGCTCTCAGGGCTTATAGGAGGACCTGTTGTGGCTGATCGCTGATCGCTGAACGCTGTCCTTGTCAGCGTTCGAAGCCTGGCGGGCAGAAAGGTCTCGCGACCCTCGGCAAGAACCAAGCTGATGGCGATAATGGCCAGAGCGAGGTTCGGGAACCATACGCCGAGGGCGGGCGCGATGTGCCCCCTGGATCCAAGACTTTCGCCGGTCGCCAGCAGGATATAGTAGAACACGGCAACAGCCACGCTGAGGGCAAGACTGACGCCGCGGCTTGCCTTCTTGATGCGAATCGCGAGCGGGGCGCCTATCGCGCTCAGAATGAGGCAGGCAATCGGGAGAGCGAATTTCTTGTGCAGTTCTACCTGTAGCGGCCAAGGCTTACCTCCGTCTTTGATGAGCCGCGCAATCTGTGCTCGCAACTCCCCGAGACTCATCTCCTTGCCTTGCCTCGCTCGCCCTGCCGTTTCAGCGAGGGTATCGCCGGTCGGGATCTGAAGATCGTAGGTGTCGAACTCGAGATTCCGATACCGACCCGGATCGTCTTTGGAGCTGATGTGGATATTTCCCTTTGAGACCTGGATTCCGATCGATGTCTCTGCCTCGTCATTCTTCGTGAGCATTTTGCCTTCCTGAGCAATGACCAGATGCTGATCGGTCTGGCTCCTGCGATCGATAATCAGGATGCCTTGAAGCGTTTTGTCCCGTTCCTTCAAGCGATCCACATAGATCGCAAGCCCCGGGTACTCGGTGTTGAACACTCCCTCCTCAAGTGCCGTCAGCGCCTTCGTTCGATAGAGCTGATGAATCAACGTCTTGAAGGCCCTCGTGCTGTTAGGCTGGACCAGGGTGCTGACCCAAAGGGTAGCGAGCGTCGCGACGATGCCGAGGAACACTCCAGGCGCCATAAGGCGGTACAGGCTGAGGCCGCTGGTCTTGAGTACGATCGCCTCCCCCTCGGATGAGACACGGCCATACGTGGCCAGGACGGCCAACAACACTGACATCGGGATCGTGACCGTCAAAGAAAAGGGGAGGATGTACAAGACAAGACGAAGGACGACTCCAACAGGAGCCCCTTTATTGATGATCAGGTCCATTAAGCGCATCATCTGGTCCATCAGCAGCACGAAGGTAAAGGTCCCGAGTCCGAGCGCGAAGGAGGCCGCCATCTCTCTCAGCAGTTGCCGATCGATCAGGCAGAAGGGACGCAGCCGTCTGGTGAGAGCAACCGCCTCATCCGCGCGAAGTGGAGGTGATGGCTTGGAGCCTTCAGGAGTTATGATCAAAGCCTGTCCTGAGCCGGGTCGAAGGGCTTGTCCAGAATTAGATCGAAGGACTGGCGCGAAGTGGAGTTGAAGGGGCGGTAGCGATCGCCATCGCTTGAGAATCTCCTCAGGTTGATCGCCGCGCGATACCGACTCGACAAGCTGGTGGAATGGCGAGAAGACGGCGCCGCAACTTGAGCAACGGACCACGTACAGCTTGATCGAGACCGCTCCAGAGTCGGTTCGAAGAAGCCGAGGGCGCTTCCCCATTCTGGCGAAGCCCGTCCGGACTCCGCAGCGACAGACCCACGGCGCTTCGGACGATCGCGGATGCTCTCGAAGCCCCAGCGCATCATCCAGAATCCGCTCCTGGAGTTGCGCAATCTGCTCAGCCAGCGCTATCGCCGCCGGTGAGGTATCGCGCGTCATGGGGGACCTTTTCTGCATTAAAAGAATTGTAGTGAAGAGGCCTCGGCAAGTAAACATAATTCGCTTGAAATAGCCTCAGCGAGGCTGTTATAAAGGCGCGTAGAAGAAGGCGCTGAGACTGCGGAGGTTCCTGAATGGGGATCGTGGTGGTCATCATCGGTACCGTCATGCTGGCCGTGACGCTCATCGCGATGATGAAAAAATCAACTCGAGAAGGCGTAGGCGCCTGGCTTGCGAAAACGCCTCTTCGTATCTGGTGGCTCCCTTGTCTCATGCTTGCGTATTACAGCATGATGAGTGCAGCGGTCGATCAGTGGAACGTCAATCTATTCGCACTGTTGGCGGTATATTTTGGATTACCGACATTGCTGCTGTATCTGACCGGACCAAAATCTGAGGAGACATGTACCGGAAGAGACCTGGTGATGAATTTTGCCGTGGTGCTGTGGATCTGGTTGCTGATTGAGCTCAAGATTGTGAACACGAATTGGCTGCGCGTACAAATCGGCAGCACCCGGCCCACCGCTCTACCGTTAGGCATGTATACGGCTATCACGTACGCGCTCATTGCCCTTTCGGGGTGGAGAAGATTTGACCTGAAGTGCGATCTATCTTTTCGAAAGTCCGACCTGCTCCCGATGGCAGCAACCTTCGGAGTGCTCGTCGTCACGCTGCTGTTGGTTACGCTCTCTACCGGGCTGACCACATTGGGGATCGCCAAGGTGGTGAGGCTCAATCCTCTTGGATTACCTCTGGCTATAGCCATACCGGTCGCGGTATTGGCGGCTGTTCCGATGGTCTTCTTCAGCGTCGGAGTAGTCGAAGAAATCTTGTTTCGTGGCGCGATTCAGAATCTTCTTTGGCATCGCCTGAAGCCGGTGTGCGCGCTGTTTATCGCCTCTGCAGTGTTTGGCCTGGCACATGTGAATAAAAGGGCGTTGGGGTTTGATACCCCGAACTGGCCTTACGCCGGGGTGGCCGCTATCGCCGGCTTAGGATATGGGTTTGTGTTCTGGAAGACGAACTCTATCATGGCATCTGCAACGGTCCACGCCATGATAGACGCGATGTGGATCCTCTTTCTCAGGGGTGGCAAATGAAGACGCGGGCTTCCCGTAACTACTCAGTTGGATAGACCGAAGACTGAAGGTTTTTAGGCGTAAATACTGCGTGATGATTGACATGCTTCAGCCTTCGACCTTCAGCCTAAATACCTGGGTCGTTATGGCTCCCCGGTAGCCCATGCGCCGCCCGCTCGCACCGCTGGTCCTTGCGTTCCTCCTGGGGATCGTGGCGGCGCGCCTTCTACAGCTTCCGGCACTCGTCTGGTTTCTCGCCGGACTCACAGCCGCCGGCCTCGCCCTGCTGGGTGCTGTGTACCGCCAGCTTCGCGTGGCCGGCATCTTCCTTCTACTCCTGTTCTTCTCCCTTGGCGCGGGTCGCTTCGGGGTCGAGTCCTCCCTCCTCCCTCCGCATCACATCGATCGTCTACCCGAAGAACTCTTAGATCAGCCGCTCCCGATCGAGGGGGTTGTGGCCTCGCCAAGCGATCCCCTGGCCGGCGGCGTCGGAGAGATCGAGAGCGAAGGGGGACGGATTCGGGTCCTGCTCGACCTGCGGACCATGTGGGTGGCCGGGCGAGAGATCAAGGTCACTGGACGCGCGCGCCTGACCCTGCTTCATCCCGAGATCGTTCCTGCCTACGGAGAACGCATTCGCGGGCAGTTCAAGCTTCGTCGACCGCGAGGATACAGCAATCCCGGCGGGTTTGATTACCCGCTCTATCTTAGAAGCCAGGGTGTGACTCTTGAAGGGTGGGCGGGCGAAGGCGATCCTATCGAGCGGCGAGGAACAGGAGAAGGGAGCAGGCTGCTTGCCTGGGCCTATACGCTCCGCGATCGAATGATTCGTGCCGTGAACGGCTTGTTGCCGCCGGATCAGGCGTCGCTGCTCGTGGCGGTGACCCTCGGCGAACGTTTGGGTATCCCGCGGCCGACCACCGAGGCGTTTGCGGGGTCCGGCACGTATCACATCCTGGCCATCTCCGGGCTCAACGTGAGCATCCTCGCCGGCGCGCTGTTTTTTCTTTTGAAGGCCGGCCGTGTGCCGCTACGGCTGAGCGCGCTGCTCTCGATGGGCCTCATCACCTTTTATGCCGCCTTGGCGGGCGGGAGCCCATCTGTGGTCAGGGCGGCAGTGATGGCTGACGTCTACCTGCTGGGGTTGGTCCTTGATCGGGAGGCCGATTCGTTGAATACCCTCGCCCTCTCCGCCATCGGGCTCCTCCTCTGGCAACCGCTGTTTCTGTTCGATGTCGGGTTTCAACTCACCTTTATCGCCACCGGGGCCATCCTGGTGGCGGTCGATCGAGTACCGTGCGCTTCATTACCGGCGCCCTGGCGATGGGTTGCAACCCCCGTGATATTGTCTGTTGCAGCCTTCCTCGGGACGGCCCCGATTCTCGCTGTGACCTTCTATCGGATCTCGCCTGTCGGCATCCTGGCCAACCTTCCGATCGTGCCCCTGAGCGGGCTACTCACGGGAGCGGGAATGTTGTTTGCCGTACTGGCGACGGTCATCCCCCAATCCATCGGGTGGCTCGCCACACTCATGGGATGGCAGATCGATCTGTTGGTGGGCCTTGCCGGCTGGTTTGCGCGGCTGCCGCTGGCGTCGATAACGATCTTCCCCCCGTCCGTACCGATGGTCGTCTGCTACTACCTGGCTCTGGGCGCATGGATTGCGGCTGCGTGGCGATGGTGGTTTCGGTGGATGGCGCTGGGCGCGGCCGTCGCTCTCGCCATCATGGTCAGCGTTCGTGCGCTTCCCATTTTTCAGAAGGGCCAGCTACGTATGACCGTCCTCGACGTTGGGCAAGGCGACGGCATTGTCCTGGAGCTGCCCGGGAAGCGAACCATCGTGATCGATGGCGGTGGTCTATTCGACGATCGATTCGACATCGGGGAGCAGGTGGTGGTCCCGTTCCTGCTCTCCCGTTGGATCGGCCACGTGGACCTCGTGGTCCTCACCCATCCGCATCCGGATCACCTGAACGGCCTGCAGGCCGTCCTCCGCCGTTTTCCGGTGAACGAAGTCTGGGATAGCGGCCAGCGGGCGGCTATACCGACCTACCTCTGGTTCGAAGAGACGCTGCGTTGGAGGCGGATTCCCCACAAGATCCTGCATGACGGGTATCGGACGGCCGAGTTTGCTCCGGTGCAGATTGCGGTGCTGCATCCTTCGAACTCGATGCTCCATGGCTCGCCACGCGGTCACTTCTCCGACGTCAACAGCAACTCGCTGGTCCTGACCGTCAGATACGGCAAGATGACGCTTCTCCTGCCCGGTGATATTGAACAGGAGGCGGAAGCGCGGCTGCTTGAGCAGGGGGCGGATCTGGAGGCCCAGGTACTGAAGGTGCCGCATCATGGCGGCAGAACGAGCAGCAGCGAGCCGTTCCTCGCGAGCGTGCGACCGAAGATCGCGGTGGTTTCTGCCGGCTACCGAAACCGCTTTCGACACCCGCATCAGGAGACGTTGGACCGGTATCGTGCGACCGCCGTCGACCTGTACAGGACCGACCGGGACGGCGCCGTCACCGTCACAAGTGACGGGAACAGAGTCGAGGTGGCGACGATGCGGGGATCACGCTGGTAGGGACCCAGTGCCAAGTTCAGTTGCGCTGTTCTCAGTGCCGGGTTCCGAGTTTTAAACCTGGAACATGGCGCCTGGCGCCTGGAACGTGTTTCTGATCCCGAAACCTTTGCAGGGAAAGGGTTTGACAAGCCAAGAGGCGTGTGTTAAGAAACCCGCATGGTAGCCATCCAGCCGCCAAAAATCTATACGGTCAGCGATCTCACTACCGAGATTCGCGCGACCCTTGAGGACTCGTTCGCCGGAATCTGGGTGGAGGGGGAGCTGTCGAATTTTCATCAGCACTCGTCCGGGCACATGTATTTTAGCCTTAAAGACGAGGCGAGCCAGATCCGTGCGGTCATGTTTCGGACGGCCAACCGGCAACTCAAGTTCCAGCCAAAGGACGGGCTGGCGCTCCTGGTGTATGGCGAGCTTAGTGTCTACGAGCGCCGCGGTGAATATCAGATCGTTGCAGAGTACATGGAACCGAAGGGCCTGGGGGCCTTGCAACTGGCGTTTGAACAGCTCAAGGAGAAGCTGCAGGCGGAGGGGCTGTTTGACGACGCCAGAAAGCAGCCGATCCCGTTGTTACCGAGACGGATCGGGGTCATCACGTCACCGACCGGGGCCGCCGTTCGCGATATCCTCCATGTGCTCCGGCGGCGTTTCGCCGGCGTCGACGTGCTGATTTATCCCGTGGCGGTTCAGGGCGACCAGGCGGCCCCGGAGATCGTCGAGGCGCTCGGCGAATTGAATCGGCGTGGGGGACTGGACGTCGTGATTGTGGCCAGGGGGGGCGGCTCGATTGAGGACTTGCAGGCCTTCAACGAGGAGATGGTGGCCAGAGCCATTGCTGCGTCCAGGATCCCCGTCATCTCGGCCATCGGCCATGAGGTCGATTACACAATTGCCGACTTCGTGGCCGACCTTCGAGCGCCCACGCCGTCTGCCGCCGCAGAGCTGGTCATTGCCAAGCAGGACGAGCTCATGCAGCGGCTTGACGACCTGGGATTACGGATGGCTGGTGTCATACGATCCAGACTGCACAGTCTGAGGATTCGGATGAGCGGGCTGGATCGCCACCTGCGACTGCTCAACCCGATCGAGCGGATTCGGATGCAGCGGCGTTGTCTGTCGGAGCGTTGGAAGGATCTGACGGCTCTCGCCAATCGACGGTTAACGGCCCTCCACAGTGGATTGCAGACAACCGCCGGCAAGTTGGATGCGTTGAGCCCGCTCGCGATCCTCCATCGAGGCTATAGTATCTGCCTTCGGCTTCCCGGCCATGAGATCATGAAGGACAGCTCGGCAGTGAGGGCCGGCGACCTTGTTGAGGTGCGTCTGCATCGCGGCCGGTTGCGCTGCAATGTCCGCGAGGTTCAGGTCGGAGAAGGGTAGGAGCAGCAATGGAGGAGATCCGATTTGAAGAGGCGCTCAAGCAGCTCGAGGCGATCGTCACCCGTCTTGAAATCGGAGATCTCCCCCTCGAGGAGGCCCTCTCGATCTTCGAGGAAGGGGTTCGATTAACCAAACTTTGCTCGGCCCGGTTGAGCGAAGCAGAGCAGCGGGTCAATATCCTGGTCCGCAGCGCCGAGTCCTCCCCCGGTAGTTTTGAAGAACAGCCGTTTGAGAATGAGGACGAGGAAGAGTTATGAGAGGAAATCGTTGACGCCGGAAGAGTTGGGACGGTACCTGGAGGAGCGGCGGCTGCTGGTTGACGAGGCGCTGGACAGGTATCTTCCCGGCGCCGGCGATCACCCGAAGGAGATCCACGAGGCGGTCCGCTACAGTGTCTTTGCGGGGGGCAAGCGACTTCGACCGATACTGATCCTGGCGGCGGCAGAGGCCGCAGGCGGACAGGTGGAACAGGCGCTTGCAGCCGCGGCCGCCATCGAGCTGATACATACCTATTCCCTGATTCACGACGACCTGCCGGCCATGGACGACGATGACTATCGCCGTGGGCGGCTGACCTGCCACAAGGTGTACGGCGAGGCGATGGCCATCCTGGCTGGTGATGCATTGCTGACGCAGGCATTCATCCTTCTGTCGCTCCCGCCGCCCCTTCGACAGAGTTCAGGGCAGGCATCAGGTCAGGCTGAGCAGTCCAAGGCGACGGACACGCAGAGGAGCGCGGAAGTCCGCCTCGGCGTGATCCAGGAGATCGCCCAGGCCGCAGGTAGCAAGGGGATGGTCGGCGGCCAGGTCGTGGATATGCTATATGAAGATCGGGAGGTCGATCTGCCGACACTCACGTATCTGCATGAGCATAAGACCGGCGCCCTGATCCGGGCTTGCCTACGTGTTGGCGGCCTGCTCGCCTCGGCCGCATCGGAGCAGATGGAGGCCCTGACCCGCTATGGCGAGCGGATCGGGCTCGCCTTTCAGATCGTGGACGACATCCTGGATCTGGAGGGGAACCTGGAGGCCCTGGGAAAACAGGCGGGGAGCGATCTCCGCAAGAAGAAAGCCACCTTTCCGTCCCTGCTCGGAATCGAGGAGTCGCGGCGATGGGCTCATCGCTTAGTGTCCGAGGCGAAGCAGGCCGTGGTCATCTTCGGCGACCGCGGGGCGGCGCTTGCTGCCATTGCCGAGTTCGTTGTGATGCGTCGGGGGTGATGGAACATCACGAATGCTGCCCTGAGTGTAGGCGAAGGAGTGATTCAGCGCGCCCCATCGGTTGTTGATGACTCCGCCGGCAAGAGGGCCAAGCGGGTCCGCCTGGACCTTACCGTGCAAGCCCACGGCTTGGCAGCAAGCCGCGAGCGTGCCAGGGCGCTTATTCTGGCCGGCCAGGTGCTGGTTGATGGCCGTATGGCGGACAAAGCGGGGACCCTGGTGGCGGAAGACGCGCGGATTACGCTCAAGGCCCCCGAGCACCCCTACGTAGGACGCGGGGGTGTCAAACTGCATGGTGCCATAGAGAGTTTTTCGATCCCCGTGACCGGCCGCGTTTGCCTCGACCTTGGCGCATCAACGGGGGGATTTACCGACTGCCTGCTTCGATATGGCGCCGCCCACGTCTATGCGGTTGATGTCGGGCGCGGACAGCTCGATGTGAAGCTCAGAGCCGATCCCAGGGTGACCGTCATGGAACGGACTCACGTACTGACGCTTCTGCCGGCCGCGTTTCCGGACCGGCCTGACCTGGCCACCGTAGATCTCTCATTCATCTCCCTTGCCGCAATTCTTCCAGTGCTTCCCCCGCTTCTGACTGAGTCCGGTGAAGTCCTGGCACTGATCAAACCGCAGTTCGAGGTCGGTAAGGGTCATGTCGGAAAAGGGGGTGTCGTCCGTGACCCGGAGGCGCATCGGCAGGTCATTACAAAGGTCGGCAGGCGTGCTATTGAACTGGGGCTTCAGATTCTTGGCGTGGCTCCTTCCTGCCTGTTCGGGCCGAAGGGGAACCGTGAGTTTTTCATCTATCTGAGCAAGATCGGGACAGGCTGGGCTCCTGAGGAAGCGGCCGAGCAAGCTGTGGGGGGAGGCGCGTGAAACGGATCGGCATCATCGCCAAGTTTCATAAGCCGGAGGCTCGGACCATCCTTGCCGAGCTGGTTCCGTGGCTCACGGCCAAGGGTGTAGAAGCAGTCCTGGATGAAGAGACCGCCAAGTTGGCCGGGATCACCGGTGGTCAGCCGAAACCTGATCTGCCGGGACTTGTGGATCTCCTCCTGGTTCTAGGTGGGGACGGGACGCTCCTGTCCGTGGCGCGCCTGGTCGGGACACGCGACGTACCGATCCTGGGAGTGAACCTCGGCGGCCTTGGATTTTTGACCGAGGTGACCCTTGAGGAGATCTATTCAACCCTGGAGGCGGTCTTACAGGGCAACTATGAAGTGACTCACCGGATCCTGCTGACCGCGACGGTCTATCGGCAGGGAGAGCGGATTGCCGAGTATGTTGCGTTGAACGACGCGGTCATCAACAAAGGTGTGCTGGCCCGGATGATCGAGCTGGAGACCTACATCGACGGGCAGTATGTCACGACCTTCCGCGCCGACGGCCTTATCCTTTCTACCCCGACCGGCTCAACCGCCTACTGCCTGGCGGCCGGTGGTCCGATCGTCTACCCGACACTTCGCGCGCTTGTTATGACCCCGATCTGTCCCCATACCCTCACCCTCCGCCCCATTGTGATCCCGGACGCCGCAAAGGTGGAGATTGTCCAGAGTTCGACGGATGAGAACACCTGCCTGACCATGGACGGCCAGGTAGGGTTTACCCTTCGCCATCGCGATGTGATCAAGGTTGTTCGCTCAGACCACACCATCACGTTGCTCAAGGCGCCCGGGAAAGACTACTTCCAGATCCTTCGCACCAAGCTGAAATGGGGCGAGCGGTAACGTCGTGCTCCGCGAGCTCCAGATTGCGAATTTCGCCCTGATCGACGCGCTCCGGGTAGAGTTTGGTCCCGGCTTGAATGTCCTTACAGGAGAAACCGGCGCCGGAAAGTCGATCATCATCGACGCCTTGGGGCTCACGCTGGGGACGAGGGGAGAGGCGGAGCAGATCCGCACCGGGGCGGAAGGCGCAACAGTAGAGGCGGCGTTCGATCTGCAGGGCGACGAGGCTCGGCGGCTGCTCAGCGAGAGCGGGATCGAGTGCCCCCCCGATGAGTTCCTGCTCGTGCGGCGCGTGCTCCTGCGCGAGGGCAAGAGCAAGGCCTACCTAAATGGGGGGCTCTCGTCGGCTACGTGGCTTCGTGACCTTGGTGAACTTCTGGTCGAGGTCCACGGCCAGCACCAGGGGGTAGTCCTGACTCAGCCTTCTCGCCAACGGTTACTCCTCGATGCCTATGCCGATCTCACGGAAGACGTGACGGCTTTCCGTATGCTGTACAGCCGACGCCAGGCCCTGAGGGCGGAATTGGACGCGCTGCGCGCGGGCGAGCGGGAAAAGGCCCAGCGCCTTGATCAGCTCCAGTATCAGCGAGGAGAGATCGCCGCCGCGCGACTGAACGAGGAAGAGGAAGAGGAGCTTACCCAGGAGCGGACGATCCTCACGCACGCCGAGCGGCTGCACGCTGCGGCGCACCTTGGATACGAGGGGTTGTACGGAGAGCAGGGTTCGGTCGTGGGTCGCCTGGCCGCGATTGTGTCGAAGCTCAACGATGCACAGCACATCGATCCGCGGCTGAAAGAGGTCGTCGAGACCTGCGAGGCTGCCATTGCGTCGGTTGAGGATGCTGCCGCCCAGCTCAGGGACTATAGGGAACGGGTTGCCTTTGATCCTGAGCGTCTGGAGCAGGTGGAGGGACGACTGCACGAGATCGGTAAACTGAAGCGGAAATACGGCGGCTCGATTGCCGAAATTCTCGCATGTGCGGCGTCGGCTGAAGAGGAGTTGCAGCGCCTCATGAGTTCAGAGGCGCGGGGACAACAGATCGATCGGGAATTGGCGACGCTGGACGAGACGCTCATGCAGCAGGCGGCTGCCCTGACAGCATGCCGAAAGGCGGCAGCCGAACGATTGGCCGCGGCTGTCCGTCAGGAGTTGCAGGCCCTGAGGATGGAGAGGGCGGACTTTGTCGTCCAGATCAGGACTCGCGCTGGATCCGATGATTCGTGTCTGCAAGCGTACGGGGCGGACGAGGTGGAGTTCCTGATTGCCCCGAATCCTGGCGAGGAGTTGAAGCCGCTTGGCCGCATCGCCTCCGGCGGTGAACTGTCGCGGGTCATGCTTGCCATCAAGGCTATCCTGGCGGCTGCAGATCAGGTCCCGACGCTGGTCTTTGACGAGGTGGACGTGGGGATCGGCGGGGGAATGGCTGAGGTGGTGGGACAGAAGCTCTGGGCGATCGGGAGAGGACGACAGGTCCTCTCGATCACGCATCTTCCGCAGATTGCAGCCTTGGCCGACCGCCATCTCTCGATTGTCAAGCGACTCAAGGGGGCTCGCACGGAAATCGCCGTTGAGAAGCTGGAAGGCGAAGAGCGAGTCCGTGAGATCGCCCGAATGCTCGGGGCAAAGGGGCGATCGGGTACCCCCTTACATCATGCCCAGGAGATCCTGGAGACCGCCAGTCGGTGGAAGGCAACAAGGGCGTCTGGAGCTTCTACTTGACAGGGCGCCATGAGGCGTTTACACTAAAGGACGTTGAGAACCCGCCATTGAGAGAAGGAGGCCGATGGCCTCCTCTCCGTGTTTGTTGGCCCTGATCCAGGAGGACCAAACAGTGTACGCAATTATCGAGTCGGGAGGCAAGCAGTGCCGCGTCAGCCCTGGCGCCCTAGTAACGCTCGAACGGATCGAAGGCGAAGCCGGAAAGCAGGTGGAGCTTTCAAAGGTGCTGCTGGTGGCCGATGGGGACCAGGTGAAGGTCGGTGCTCCTTACGTGCAGGGCGCCACAGTCACGAGCGAGATCGTTCGACAGGGGCGTGGGCCCAAGATCGTTGTGTTCAAATTTAAACGGCGAAAGCGGTATCGGCGTACGCAAGGACACCGTCAGGCGCAGACTACTTTGCGGATTACAGAAATCAGGGGTTAGGGATTAGGGGTTGGGTTAAAGAATCAGGCTGTTGCCAACCCCCAACCCGCTGTAACCTGTCTGTTGGAGGTGAAGAATGGCACATAAAAAAGGGATGGGGAGTTCCCGGAACGGCCGGGATAGCCAAAGTCAGCGACTCGGCATGAAGGCTGCTGCAGGGCAGACCGTACCGGCCGGCAGCATTCTGATGCGCCAGCGCGGCACCCGCTTCAAGCCGGGCAAGAATGTTGGGATCGGCTCTGATGATACGCTGTTTGCCAAGGTGTCCGGGGTCGTAACTGTCGAGCACCGTGGGGGACAAGGCCGCTTCCTCAGCATTACGACGGTCTGACCTGCCTGGCGGCAGACAGGCGCGCTCAGTTGATATTCGTCGATGAGGCCCGCATCCGGGTCAAGGCGGGGGATGGTGGTCGGGGCTGTATCAGCTTCCGGCGAGAGGCGCATGTCCCGAGAGGTGGCCCGGACGGCGGCGACGGCGGCGACGGCGGGAGCGTATATCTTGTTGCCAGTCGTTCGTACCGAACCCTCAGCGACCAGAAATTTCACCGGTACTCTTGCGCCAAAGACGGAGCGCACGGACGCGGCAAGAGGATGCATGGTCGGCGGGGCGCTGACCTGATTATCCCGGTCCCACTTGGGACAGTCGTCGTAGATGGCGACACAGGGGAGCTTCTGGCTGATCTGGTTGAGGACGGACAGCAGGTGCTGGTCGCCAAGGGAGGGAAAGGCGGCCGGGGCAATTCCCACTTTGCTACCCCAGTCATACAGGCCCCTCGCATCGCAGAGCCCGGGCAACAGGGGCTGGAACGATGGCTTCACCTCACCTTGAAACTGCTTGCCGAGGTCGGCTTGATTGGCCTTCCCAATGCGGGAAAATCTGCGCTTCTCTGCCGCATCTCTGCCGCCAATTCGAAGGTGGCAGAGTACCCCTTTACGACGCTGACCCCACACTTGGGAACCGTCGAGATCGATCCGCTGGGCGCCTTCGTGGTGGCGGACATCCCTGGCCTGATCGAGGGAGCATCCTCAGGCGCAGGCCTCGGAATCCGTTTTCTGCGACATATCGAGCGAACCCGCCTGTTAGTACATGTCATTGATATCTCCGACACTGCAAGGGATCCTCGGGAAGCGCTGGCGGTGGTTGAGGAAGAACTCCGAACCTTCAATCCCGAGCTGTTGAAGCGCCCCCGCGTCATTGCCGCCAATAAGATCGATCTTCCACATGACACCCATCTCCCCATGCTCCACGCCCTCTGCACAGAACGGACTCTCCCCCTGTTCCCGATGTCGGCCGTCACCGGTGAGGGGGTCGAGCGATTCGTCGGGTACCTGGCCGATCAGGTCCGGAAGGATTCCAAGCGTCAGGTGTCGATGGAGTGTCGAGTTCCATGAAAAAACATGCCCTTGACCCTATACCCTACCCCCTATACCCTAAACCCCAGTGAGCGTCCCATGAGTCGCGCAGAAAGATCATCGCCGGACGCTCGATCCACTCCTTCGGCAGGGCTCAGGACAGGCTTGCGGGAGGCAAAACGGTTGGTCGTGAAGGTTGGCTCCGCCGTTCTGTCCAAGGGCGATATCGCCTTGCACCAGGCGACACTGGAGCGGATCTGTCGTGAGCTTGTCTGGCTTCGGAAGGAGGGGTACCAGGTGGTGCTGGTCTCCTCGGGCGCCATTCTGGCTGGGATGGGTCGGCTTGGGCTGACCGAGCGGCCAGGGAGCATCCCATTGAAACAAGCCGCTGCCGCCGTCGGCCAGAGCCTGCTTATGCGCCGCTACGAGGAGGCCTTCGCGCCGTATGGCCAGAAGCTGGGGCAACTCCTCCTGACCCAAGAGGACTTTCGTTCGCGACATCGGTACCTCAATGCGCGCAACACCTTATTTGCGCTGCTTCACTTGGGGGTACTCCCTGTCATCAATGAGAACGATACGGTCGCAGTGGAGGAGATCAGGTTCGGGGATAATGACCATCTTTCGGCGCTCGTGGCGACACTGCTCGGGGCGGACCTGCTGGTCATTCTGACCGACCTGGACGGGCTGTTTACGGCTGATCCGAGGAAAGATCCCAACGCGAAGCTCGTCCATGAGGTGCCTCGACGGTCTACGGGGCTCCACTTTTGGGCCGATGAGTCGGGGACCGGGCTCGGCACGGGCGGAATGGTCACAAAGGTCAAGGCGGCGCGCGCGGCAGCGGCCGCCGGCGTCCCTACCATCATCGCGAACGGTCTTGTGGAGGGGATCCTGGAGCGGATCATCCAGGGCGAGGCGGTCGGCACCATCTTTCAGGCGTCTGCGTCACGGATGCGGAGTCGAAAGCGTTGGCTGGCTTTTGCGACGGAGCGTAGGGGGCGGATTACCGTGGATGTCGGGGCCAAGGAAGCGCTCGTTCGTCACGGCAAGAGCCTTCTATCCTCTGGAGTTGTCTCAGTAGATGGCGAATTCGAGGGGGGCGATGTAGTCAGTCTCTGTGACATCGACGGCGTAGAATTCGCGAGGGGTGTGGCGAGCTATGACGCTGCACAGGTGGAACAGATCAAGGGTATCAGGAGCAACCAAATCGAGGATGCGCTTGGCGTCAAGTCATTCGATGAGGTGGTGCACCGGGATAACCTGGTGATCCTGGAGGGATGAAGGCGTGACGGCGCAGATGGTGCGGGAGCTGGGGACAGTGGCGCGGCTTGCGGCTCGGGCCTTGGTCATGATGGTGCCGGAGGTAAAGAACCGGGCGCTCATGGCCATGGCGGACGCGCTGTGGAACGGTCGGGCGGCGATCCTCTCGGCGAACGCGCTCGACCTAGCGGAGACCAGATCGCAGCACTGCCCGCCCGCGGTCCTGGATCGACTGGCGCTTGACGAAGGACGGATTGAGAAGATGGCGGCAGGCGTCCGGCAGGTGGCCGCGCTTCCCGATCCTGTTGGAGAGATTAGCAGAATGTGGCGCCGCCCAAACGGTCTCCTTATTGGCCGGATGCGAGCACCGCTCGGGGTCATTGGCGTCATCTACGAGGCCAGGCCTGGAGTCACCGCCGACGCGGCGGCCCTCTGTCTGAAGTCAGGGAACGCCGTGATTCTGAAAGGGGGTCGGGAGGCGATCCGCAGCAACAGGGTCATCAGCAGCCTGTTGGCGGATGCCGCGATAGGAAACGGCCTACCCAAGGGTTGCGTGGCCTTCATCGATTCGGTTGACCGGGAGGCAGTAACACACCTGCTTCAGCTCACAGGGCTCGTGGACCTGATTATCCCGCGAGGAGGCGAGGAGTTGATCCGGGCGGTGCAGCGGACCTCAACCATTCCGATCCTGGCTCACGATAAAGGACTCTGCCACACCTACGTCGATGAAGGGGCTGATCTCACCATGGCGGAGGAGATTGCCTTCAACGCGAAGGTCGATCGACCGGGTGTCTGCAACGCCATGGAGAGCCTGCTGGTGCATGAGGGGGTTGCGGCCGACTTCCTGCCACGCATCGTCGATCGGTTGCAGGATGCCGGGGTCGAGATCCGGGGTTGCCCTCGAACACGGGCCCTGGTCCACGGTATCGCACCTGCCACCGAGGCAGACTGGGATACCGAGTATCTCGGCCTGGTCCTGTCTGTCAAGGTGGTCGGGTCGTTCGAAGAGGCCGTGGTCCATATCGCCGCGCACGGTTCCGGCCTGGCCGAGGCAATCGTCACAGCGGATCACGGCCGGGCCATGCGCTTTCTCCGGGAGGTGGACGCTGGGGCTGTCTACGTCAACGCCTCGACCCGTTTCACCGACGGCGGCGAGTTCGGGATGGGCGCCGAGATGGGGATCAGCACGCAGAAGCTCCA
>NZ_JAQUOY010000035.1 GCF_028716865.1 Candidatus Methylomirabilis sp.
TCACCCACGCCCGTAGAATTAAGGAAAATTTTCTCCTCTATCGCATCCTGCCTCAGGTGATCGCCTTCACCTACTACCACATCTGCTGGCTTATCTACGTCATCAAGCCGTCGTGGAGTTATCTGGTGAACGCCCAATTTGAAGACCATGCCGAGCACGAATACATGGAATTCGTGGCGGAAAATCCTCAGTTCGAATCGGAGCCTTTCAAGAGCCTCTTTGAGGAGGACTATGTCTCCTCCGAGAGCGTGGCGGACGTATTTCGTCAGATCGCGCATGACGAGCGGATGCACAAGGAAGAGAGCCTGGAAGCGATCGCAACGGCCCGATTTCAGTGAACGGTAAGCAGAGGCTTGGGAGGGTGGCCCTTCGGTAACCCTGAAGAAGTTCAGCCACCATTTTAGGTGCAGACTCACATCCCCGAAATCTACACTTCCTACCGGAGCTATACGACAGCACACTTTACGAGATCGTACCGCAGGAAAGCGCACCTTGACGCTGACGGGGGCCTGTGATAGAAGAGGTGCGTTGTGGAAGACACCTGCCAATATCCCAGCATCAGGCCAAGAAGGAGGTCGCCCATGAAAAGGAGCTTGAGCCTCTTACCCGCCGTAATCCTTTCCACATCCTTCGCTCTCGCCGGGTGCCAGACGGCCTCGGTCGGTCCAGATGAAAAGCTCACCGTTGGCCAGGTTCAGAAGGAGATCCGGGTCGGTATGAGCGGCGCAGAGGTCGCGCAGGTGCTGGGCTCGCCCAATGTGGTCACGACCGACGAATTGCGGCGCGAGGTCTGGATCTACGACAAGATTGCCACCACAAGCGCCAATTCCGGATATGTCGGAGGACTGCTGACCCTCGTGTTCGTGATCCCGTACGGATACTCGAGCTCAACAACTCAGCAGACGCTGACAGTCATCGTCAAGTTCGACGAACAAAAAAAGGTTCGTGACTTCGCCTACCACGCATCTCGCTTCTAGCGGGAAGCCACGGACATGGCGCTCAGAGCCAAGGCGCTATCGATAGTCCTCGCCGGCCTCTTGGCTGGATGCGCCTCCATTCCTCAGGACATACTCCAGCTTTCGCCGGAGAGCCTTGAGGAAAATCAGCTCCAAACCAGGCGATTTGAGACTGAGGATGAGGCGAAGCTGCTGTCCGCCTCCGCCGCCCTCCTCCAGGACCTTGGGTTTACCATAAATAAAAGCGTAACCAGCCTGGGCGTGATCACGGCCTCGAAAGACCGAAGCGCCGTCGAAGCGGGCCAGGTGGTCCTGGCCGTCCTGCTCAGCATCCTGGCTCGGCAGAGTGTGCCTTACGATGAAAAGCAGAATATGCGGGTATCGGTGGTAACTCGGCCATTGGGGGACGGCAAGAGCACGGCCGTTCGGGTGACCTTTCAACGCATCGTCTGGAATACCCATAAGCAGATTAGCAAGCGAGAGCAACTGAGCGACCCCGAGATCTACCAAGAATTTTTCTCCAAACTCTCTAAAGCTGTCTTTCTGGAGGCGCATCAACTATGAGAAAGTTGACGTGCTCTAAAGGGTTGCTGGGTCTTCTGTTCATCCTCATCCTGGGGACGGGGTGTGCCACCACTCAGTCGAGGCTTCTGGATAGCGATGAAAGCCAGGTGAGGCTGCGAAGTATCCAGAGCCGCGCCTTCGACACGACGGACAAGGCCCAGACCCTCCGCACCGCCATCTCCCTCCTTCAGGACCTCGGCTTCATCATAGACCAGGCCGATCTGGCGCTTGGGACGGTGACCGGAACTAAGCTTGCCGGATACCAAGTGAGGATGACGGTGAGTGTCCGGCCTCGCGGCGAGACCCAGCTCATTGTCCGGGCCAATGCCCAATACAATCTCGAGCCCGTCACGGACCCCGAGCCCTACCGGACGTTCTTTACTGCCCTGGAAAAAGCGATGTTCCTGACGGGCCATCAGGTGGATTAACGAGGCGGGCACTGGGAGCGCGAGGCGACCGTGACGGAGAGAAGGAGGGGATGATGCGCAGCGGAGAGTTCAGGGTGATACCGTGGCGGGGGCTTTTGGCTGCCGGGGCCGTGGTCCTCGTCCTCAGCGTAGGGCTCGCCCGCGGGGCGGGCGCGGCCACCATAACTGAATACCCCACGACTGGCGCCCCGACCGGCATCACGGCCGGCCCGGATGGCGCCCTCTGGTTCACCGAGTGGATTAATGGCATTGGGCGGATCACGACGGCCGGGGCCATCACCGAGTTCCCCGTCCCCCACTACTCATACGACAGCCTGCGCAGTATCACGGCCGGCCCGGATGGCGCACTTTGGTTCACCCGGTGGGATACTGGGATCGGGCGGATCACGACGGCGGGAATCGCCACCGAGTTCGCCCTCCCGACGGGTAGCTCCCCGCATGGCATCACGGCCGGCCCCGACGGAGCGCTCTGGTTCACCGAGGCGGGAGCCAACAAGATCGGGCGGATCACGACGGCGGGGGCCATCACCGAGTTCCCGCTCCCCACGTCGAGCAGTAACCCGAATGGCATCACGGCCGGCCCTGACGGCGCTCTCTGGTTCACGGAGTCTGCTGCTAGTGCTAGGCGGATCGGGCGGATCACGACGGACGGGACCATCACCGAGTTCACTATCCCCTCATTCCACTACCCGACTGGCATCACGGCCGGCCCGGACGGTGCCCTTTGGTTTAATTACATGTACGGTGGTATCGGGCGGATCACGACGGCGGGGGTCGTCACCGAATTCTTAATTCCCAACGCGAGTAGCTGGGGGTACAGTGCCGCTGACATCACCGCAGGTCCCGACGGCGCCATTTGGTTCATCGCGGAGACGAGCACCGTGAGCAGCAAGATCGGGCGGATCACGACGGCCGGGGTCATTACCGAGTTCGCCGTCCCCGGCGACTTCCCGATGGGTATCACCGCCGGCCCCGACGGGGCGCTCTGGTTCACCGAGCACAACAGCTTCAAGATCGGGCGGATCACCACTGATACCGCCCCCACCCTCGCCGCCGCGGTGTCGCTCAATGGGTCTGCGTTCCACACGGGCCAGCAGATCACCTATCAGGCCACGCTGACCCCAGGGTCGACCCCGACGCAGGTGGACATCTATCTTGGGGTCCTGCTGCCCGACGGGATGACGTTCCTCTCGTTCGTTCCCGGGCCAGGCGGTACGATCACCTTTGCCTTCGGCGCGGTCCCGGTGCCCTTCGCGGCGAACGTGACGCTGACCTCGACTGTTGTCCCATTCTCCTATACGTTCACCGGCACGGAACCGGTGGGGACGTACTACACGTACGCCGGGCTAGCTGTAGCGGGCAGCGATCCCTTACAGGCCGCGAACCAACTCAGCCTCGGGGTCCAGGCGTTCCAGTTTACGCCGTGAAGGAGCGGATGGGCTGACTCGCATCCGTCAACTGGCTAGCGGCCTTCGCCGCATAGAGCTTTTTGAATTGGCGTCACGGTGTAGGGACCGAACTTCAGGCCCTACCTCATGTGTAGTTTACCCCCCGTAGTCCACACATCCTTCGCTACACCGTTCGCTCAGCACACCCTCTCACCCATAGAGGAGGTCCATTTAGCGAAGCAGCGCCTGCACACGTGGGCAGCTCAGCCAGGAGAGATAAGTCGGCATCAACGGGAAGGAGCAGGATGGCTAAGACGGGTAGTGTCCTAATTTGAGAATAAGAAAGGCTAGTATTGGCATTATCCTTGCTATATATTCCTTTATAGGAAGATCATTAGATGAAAGCTCTCAAAATCTCTGAAAAAGCTTGACAAGGGATAGTTGGGAATGATAAGCGTACACATCCGTTATTGACTCTCCTGTAGAGGTCCGCTACACGACACATGTGATGATAAAATCAGCCGCCTTTTTGGAGCCTTGTTAATGGAGATAAGTGGACGCAAATCATCGCGGCCAAGAGACTATCTTCCTAGTCTTTTTTGGACCGTTATGGTTGCCCTTGGGGGCCTTGGAGTTGTAGGGCTCTATTTCTCAGCCACATGGCACTCCAGATCTCAGGCGCAGTTGAGGGATGATGCTATCACAGATGTTTCGTCTGCATTTCGAAATCTTTCATACGAACAGGCCGAGAAAATAAAAAACGTATTAACCAAATGGGGGGAGCGAGTATCCAGAGAGGAATTTGGCCCCATCTTACTTCGAGATGGAGCGATAGCCTTGCTTATTGCCGTCTTCATAACCGTAACGATAGAGCTCTATGCGGCAAGAAGGCTGAGGATGCAGGTCGCACAAGATGTCTTGTCGGGAGTTTTCAATAAGATTATACCAGAGGAAATTTTTGAGGAAGTCAAGTCTCAGGTTATCCAAGCCACTGCTCTTAGGCGAGACTGGAAAATAAAGATTAGTCTCTCCAAGGATGTTGCCCTTAATAAACCGGGTTATGACTTGTATGTAAGCACAACAATTCTGAGCTTCGGCATAGAAAATCTACTGAGTCAACCTCAGCGATACCCTTTATCATCTGGGCTCTCACTAGACATTACTGGCACCGACTCAGAAGGAAAACAACTTCCGAGATATGAAAAGGTGACAGTTGGATCGGACAATTTTGTAGGGGAGAAGTTAGCAAGTCATCTGAGCCAAGAAGGCGTACGCCTTTCCATGCCTATTGATTTGCCAAGCAGGATAGACGGAATGGTAGAAAGTATGATTGTCATAAAGGAAATAATTAGAGTGCCTGATGCCTTCAATTGGGTAACGCCTATGGTGGCAGATGGTGCAACAATCGATATCGACACGACAGCTACGCCAGACTTAAGCTTCACAATAGAAGCCTACCATCCGAATAAGAAGAAGCTCAAAGAAACTATTGCGGGTCAGAGATGGGTCTTTTCTGAGGGCATGCTGCCATGGCAGGGGTTTGAAGTGGAAGTCAAGAAAAAAGCTTAAATCCCCATTGCGTATAGTGGGGTTCTGTATTACTCTAACAATGGAGGTGGTGATATGCAGACAATGGGTGGTGGCTGGGTAGTCTTTTCCAAAATATAAAGTGCGACTTAGGAGCTGATTTGAATGCAGGGCCAAACCGAAGCTTGGCCCTGCATTTCATTACTATCACCACTCAGAAAATACTTCTTGCCCCTCTCTATTTAGCCAGCAACTCACATAAGCTCCATACTCGGTCCACCACCCCCGCCGCCATCGCAGGCATCACTCTCAAGCTCCCATGAATCCGCACGAAATTATAGTGGGCAAAGTGAAGAGCGAGAGCGTCCTTGAGATTCCGCAGCGACTTTGAGAACGCATTGGTCAGTCGCGTAAACCGCCGCATCTGCATCCGCATCGTGAGGTTCTGGCGCTCCACGTAGGACGTAGACACAAAGCGAGGATCAGGATTCCCATTGATCGTCGTGGATACCGTCTCCGTGACTCGTGGGGGAGAGTACCGGCCAGGGCCGGGGTTCTCCGCTCCGTAGCACTTCACCAATTGCGCATAGTCAACATCGTCACCGAACGTCTCTTCAACGGCAGTCAGGTAGGCTCGAAAGCCATCCGTCGTCATCTGAACCCGGCCATTCCCATTGAGCCGACTCCGTAGCTCTTGCATGAATCGATGAGCGTTCTCGGCGTCCCGCTTCCCCACGGTGAAGGTCGGGACCAATTTGCTCTCCGCGTCTATCGCCACAAAGACGTATTGATCCCCAAGCTCCGGGTTGCTCTGCTCTGCATCTGTGAGCCGTTGCTCCTTCTTTCTGCAAAACGTCCAGATTTCATCGACCTGGAGCAGGTGAGAGTGAAAGCCGACCATGTGCTGATCCAGAAGCCGTGAGCAGCGTTCGCCGACACGGTTCAAGAGCCGCAGGATCGTATCCCGATGCACACCCGTCATGCGCTCGATGCTCCGAATGCTGACGCCTTCCACAAGGGCTGAGACAATCGCCAGTTCCTTTTCCTTCTTGAGTCGGTTCATTTTTGGCCTTGCCTTTCTCTGGCGAAGGCCCTATTCTGAGAATGGCTGGTCAAGCATCTCAGTGGCCTTCGCGGGTTGTTGGGGTGTCAGCCGCCCCTGAATCGCTCCAACGGTTCAGGGGTTTTCTTTCTACCAATAATATACTTACCGCTAAGTATAATGTCAAGGATTATTTTGCCCTTGTGCTTTTACCTTCACCGCACTATACTTAGCGGCATGAAGTCAAGTGAGGCATCCAAGATTGCCCGCCTGCTCGGTTCTCTGGGCGGCAAAGCGAGAGCGAAAAAGCTCACGGCGGAACAACGGCAGGACATCGCCCGAAAGGCCGTTCAAGCGAGATGGGCCAAGAAGAAAGGAAAGGGGGCCTCGCCGTGACGCTCAGCCCCCTCGCCTTTGCGTAAAGCACTGGACTGTGGTGGTGGACGTGCTAGAATACAGATGAAGCCACGGGCCGCGTGAGCGGTTTTCACTGAAGCTCCCCCTATGCTTTGGTGCCCCAGGCGGGATTCCAACCCACTTTAATCCGCTTAGCAGGCGGATGCTCTCTGCGCTTGAGCTACTGGGGCGTGGTTACATGGCCGGACAGTTGACCGCTGTCCGGCCATTCCTTTTTATGGATAGCATAAGACTAAGGTGTCCGTCAAGCTAAAAGTGAGAGGTATTTAATTTTTGTCTCAGTTAGGACAGCCGATTTGTCTTGACAGGGGTTGGATATTGTAGTAACTTCCCTCATGTCGTGGTAATTAAATTGGTGAGAAAAGGAGTACAACAATGGCTATCGTGAAGAAGGATACGCAGGATTCTGAAGCGAGTAAGCCCAAACGGAACATACATCGCAGCCCCAATTATCCCGCCTTCAGCCTGGAAGATGCAATCGCAAAGGCTAGGGTACTTTGGGAGAAGGATCACAAGGCAGGATCACCGCCCGACGTGACACTTAGACACTTGGGATTCGAACCCAAGCATGGACAGTCATTTAGTGGACCCGCTGCCAGGACCTTAGCGACCCTTAAAACATTTGGATTGACAGAAGAGAGAGATGGGCGTATATATTTAAGTCAGATTGGGCTTGACATCGTAATTTACTCGCAAACAGATGAGCGTTGCATGAGGGCCATCGCGGATGCGGCACTAAAACCCAATGTTTACAGTAGGATATATGACAGATATAAAGCTGGATTACCTTCCGACGACACCGTTAAGGCTGAGCTAGTTAGAGTTGATGGGTTTAATCCCAAACAAGTAGATGGCTTTCTTGACGACTTCAAGAGGACTCTGGAGTTTGCCGGTCTGCACTTTGATTGGGAAGAACTTGAAGAGGGAGAAATGTTAGAACAGAGCCGCGTGGATCAGGGGGCGAAATCCGTAGTTTCCAAATCTGCTGCGCCGTCTAGCCCCAGCTCCCAAATAAAGGTAGCGGTCCTTGCGAATTCATTTCCCATTCTGCTCAAGAAGCAGAACCAAGCAATGATCGGGTTCGCTAGGCTCCCCCTGGATAAGGCCGATCTCCAACTACTCAAACAGTGGATTGACTTAATGGCTGAAAATCTCACCGAAGAATCGAGCGAGGAAGCTCCCTAGTAACGGAACCTTAGTTCAACAATGGGTTCTCTATCCCGACGTTCGCTCTTTACCGACATTCGGTGTAGCAGCTACACCATCCGACCTCATGATTCCCCGATGAACCGGCTTCCAGTCAGTGAACTTCTATATAAAATCTCTGGCCCTCAAATTAGGACACTACCGCTAAGACGAATTGGGATCGCTACTTTCAGTCCCAGATGCAGGACGCAGAACTCAGGACATTGGTTGAGACGGAGCGGGCCGCGCTTGCGATCGGGCACCGGCTCGCCGCGCTCCGGCGTAAGTGCAAGCTGAGCCAAACACAGGTCGCAACGGCCCTGAAGATGAGCCCGGCGACGATCTCGCGGCTTGAACACAACGCTCGCAATGTTACTATCGAAACCCTGTTGAAGGTAGCCAGAGCCCTCGGGGGAGCCCTCGACATCAGGGTGAAGATGGCGCAGTAGGATCCTTCCGCAGTATCCGCGCGGCTGCCCTCGAACTCTTTTTGCCCACCTCTCTTCCCAAATCAGGAATCGGCAATGGAAAACACTTTAGGGGACGAGGACCTCGACGGCCTCCGAGGGGACGCTTTCGTTGCGTCTAAGAGAAGCATCAACAGCCGTCACCGTGTAGGTGTACCGACCGCCTGATTGAACTGATCGATCGGTCAGGATGGGCGACTTCAGCGGGGCTTCTGTCAGTCGTTGTGGGGTAAGGTACACAGCGTCGCGTCGATAGACAAGATACCCCAGCAGATCCGGTTCCCGGTTGAGTTCCCAGCTCAGTGAGACTACCGCGCCAGGCCCAGCAACCGCTCGTACACCTTGTGGAGGGGCCGGGGGTGTGAGATCGACCGGCGCGACGCTCACCTCGCTGGACGGCAACCCCTCCTGCCAGGGCGGTTCCTGACTCTCCACCGCCGTTACGCGGTAGTAATACGTCTGGTCATTGACCAGATTCGCATCCTGGAACTGCGTGCCCCGGACCGGCTCCCGATTAATCGGGGATGGATCGTATCGACCTGGGCTGGCGCCTCGGTAGATGTTATACCTGAGGACCACGGCTAGCGGACTTCCATCGACTCGCCGCGTCGGCGCAACCCAGGAGAGGCGGACCGCTCGTTCGCCGGCCTCTGCTTGCAGGCTGGAGGGGGCCTCGACCTCGACGGTGACAAGGGCGGTCGCCTCCGCTGACGGAGGGCCGACGATCCCCCGCCGGCTCACGGCCTCGATGGAATAGGCGTACTTCCCTCCTACGACCACATGGCTATCCGTAAAGGCATACCGATTGCCGGACACGACGGCGTTCTCCGGCTTCTCGACCTTCACGATGGCAATGGCCGAGAGGGGAGAGGGCTGGGGGGCTATTTGTTGCCTGGAGATTCGGAATTCGGCCAGGTATTGCAACGCGGTGCCATCGATATTAGTCGTCGGCCTGGCCCACGCGAGAACCACTGCATGGCTCCGTACAAGCGTCGTCAGATCGGTCGGTGGCGATGGCTCCGCCAGGATCGGAACTACAGGCCGGCCACTCCGGCCGCACCCGGAGAGCACAAGAAGGCCAAGCGACGCTGCAACAACGATCTGTCGAATCCGCATCTTATCGACTCCGAAGTTTGACCTTGGCGACTTTGATCGCCTTCTTCACCGCGCTCGTCGCAGTCCCGCCGATGGCCGTTCGCCGTTCGATGCAGGCCTCGAGCGCAATGTAGTCAAAGACATCCTGCTCGAACAGGCGTGAGGCGGCCTGCAGTTCCTTGAGCGAAAGCTCCTCGATCCGACACCGCCTGGCAAGCGCGCGTCGGACGAGAAGACCTACGACCTCATGGGCTTGCCGGAATGGCATCCCCTTGCACACCAGGTAGTCGGCCAGATCGGTAGCATTTAAAAATCCGTTCTCTGCCGCCTGCCGCATCCGATCCGCACAGAACGTGAGTCTGCTCACCAGCGACGCCATGACCGAAAGAGTGGCCTTGACGCTCTCCACGCTGTCGAAGAGGGGTTCCTTATCCTCCTGCAGATCGCGGTTATAGCTGAGCGGCAGTCCCTTGACGATGGTCAGCAGCGCCACCAGGGCGCCATACACACGGCCGGTTTTCCCTCGCGCCAGCTCCGCCACGTCCGGGTTCTTCTTCTGAGGCATCATGCTGGAGCCGGTCGCGAAGGCATCAGGCAACTCGATGAATCCGAACTCTGCCGACGCCCATAGGGCAATCTCTTCTGCCAGACGGGACAGGTGCGCCATCAGGAGCGCGAAGGCAAACTGCGGCTCGATGACGAAATCGCGGTCCGAGACCGCATCCAGTGAGTTGGCCGACAGTGCCCGAAACCGAAGCTCCCTGGCGACGAAGCGGCGATCGATCGGCAGGCCGACCCCAGCCAGGGCGCCCGAGCCGAGCGGGAGCACCTCTACCCGGCAAAGCGCGTCGTGAAGCCTGGCGCGATCCCGCTCCAGCATCTCGACATAGGCCATCAGGTGGTGCGCCAGGAGGATCGGCTGAGCCCGCTGCATATGGGTGTAGCCTGGCATGATCAGGTCAAGATGGGCTTCGGCCTGCGCAATCAGGGCCCGTTCAAGTCCCAGAATCAGGCGGCGAACCTCTCCGATCTCCTCCCTGAGATAGAGACGCAGATCGAGGGCAACCTGGTCATTCCGACTCCGGCCGGTGTGGAGCTTCGCGCCGGCCTCTCCCACCTTCTCGGTCAGCCGGGCCTCGATCGCCATGTGGATGTCTTCCAACGAGGGGTCGAAACGAAACTCTCCGCGCTCAATCTCGCCCCCAATCTCTTCAAGCCCCGCCACAATCTTGTCCGCCTCGGCCTTGGTCAGCAGGCTGCATTTCGCCAGCATCCGCGCATGCGCGACAGACCCCTGAATATCGTACTTGTAGAGGCGACGGTCAAACTGGATGGAGGCGGTATACGCTTCCACTCCCGGATCGGTCGCCTGCTGAAACCGCCCACTCCAGGGCTTGGGGCTTCTCCGTTTCACCGTCATCGGCCTGAGCGCTTCCTTCCAGTATGCCTCAGCGCGCGGATCCTGAGGCGAAGCGCGTTCAGGCGGATAAACCCCTCGGCATCAGACTGCCGGTACACCTGGTCCGCCTCAAATGTCGCGAAGGCCGGATCGTACAGCGAGACGGCCGACTTGCGCCCCACGACCTCACAGTTGCCTTTGTAAAGCTTGACTCGCGCCGTGCCGGTTACCCCCTGCTGCGACGCCTCGATCGTCCGCATCAGCAGATCCATCTCCGGGGAGAACCAGTAGCCGTAGTAGACCAACTCCGAGAAGCGGGGGATGAGGGAGTCGCGGAGGTGCATCACCTCGCGATCCATCGTGAGCGATTCCACAGCACGGTGGGCGGCCTGCAGGATAGTGCCCCCGGGCGTCTCGTACACCCCTCGCGACTTCATCCCGACGTAGCGGTTTTCGATCAGATCGACTCGGCCGATCCCGTGTTCGCCGCCGATCTTGTTCAAGCGCTGAAGCAGCCTGGCGGGCGAGAGGCGCTTGCCGTCCAGCGCAACAGGCTGACCGTCCTGGAACTCCACCTCGACATAGGTCGCGCAATCCGGCGCCTTCTCCGGCGAGACGCTCAAGACGAACATCTCTTCCGGCGGCTCCTGCCAAGGATCTTCCAACACCCCCCCCTCGAAACTGATGTGAAACAGGTTCCGGTCGGTACTATACGGCCGCGCCTTCGTAATCGGCACCGGAATGTTATGTCTCCTTGCGTAAGCGATAAGATCAGACCGCGACTTGAGACGCCACTCGCGCCATGGCGCGATCACTCGGATGTGCGGGTCGATGGCATAGCAGGCGAGCTCGAAGCGGACCTGATCGTTCCCTTTGCCGGTCGCGCCATGCGCCACCGCGTCCGCGCCCTCCTTACGCGCCACCGCCATCTGATGCTTCGCAATCAGCGGCCTCGCCATCGAGGTGCCGAGCAGATAGCGCCCCTCATAGACGGCATTCGCCTTCACACAGGGAAAGACGAAGTCCCTGACAAACTCTTCCCTCAGGTCTTTGATATAGACCTTGCTGGCGCCCGTCTTGAGCGCTTTCTCGCGAACCGGGTCCAGTTCCTCTCCCTGCCCCAGATCGGCGCAGAACGCAATCACCTCTGCCTGGTATGTCTCGATGAGCCAGCGCAGGATCACCGACGTGTCAAGGCCGCCGGAGTAGGCTAGGACGATCTTCTTCACTCGCTTAGACTGGATTTGTGATTTCATAGGAGTCTGTCCTGCAAACCCCCGTTCACCCTTCGACAACGCTCAGGGCGAACGGTATGGGCATTGAAAAGGTGGTTTCCCGTTCGTGCTGAGCCTGTCGAAGCATGAGTCCTTCGACTGGCTCAGGATAGGCTCATAGAAACTATCATCTCCATCACGATTCTCGATGTCCCAATAGCGTAACCAGGATTGCCTTCTGCACGTGCAGTCGGTTCTCGGCCTCGTCATACACAATGGAATGGGGACCATCGAGGACCTCGTCCGTAATCTCTTCGCCGCGGTGGGCCGGCAGGCAGTGCATGACCAGCACGTCGGGTTTCGCCAATCTCAGCAGCGCGGCATCGACCTGAAACCCCTGGAAGTCTTGCCGCCGCTTCGCCGCTTCCGACTCCTGACCCATGCTGGTCCAGACATCGGTATACAGGACATCGGCTCCCGCCGCCGCCGCCTTCGCATCGTCCAACAGCTCGATCCGCCCACCGGAGGCCTCGGCCTCCCGGCAGGCAAACGCCACGACGTCGGCGTCCGGCTCGTACCCTTTCGGACAGGCCACGTTCAGATCAATTGCTGTCTTCGCCGCGCCGTACAGCCATGAATGACAGACGTTATTGCCGTCACCGATGTAGGCAACCTTCACGCCGCGAAGCGGGCCGCACTTTTCCCGAAGGGTGAAGAGATCCGCAAGGATCTGGCACGGGTGGGTCAGGTCGCTCAGCCCATTGATGACCGGGATAGCCGCATGTCGGGCCAGTTCCTCGATGGTCTGGTGGGTAAATGTCCGGGCCACAATCCCATCCACCCATCGCTCGAGATTCCTGGCCACATCCTTGACGGTTTCCCGTTTCCCCACCTGAATGTCAGTCGGGGCCAGATAGATGGCGCGGCCGCCCAACTGGGCCATGCCGACCTCAAAGGTGACCCGGGTCCTGAGCGACGGCTTCTCGAATATCATGCCCAGCGTCTTGCCAGTGAGCAGTGGGTGGGCGATCCCCTTGTGTTGCTGCGCCTTCAGGTCGGCAGCAAGGCAAAACAGGCCATCCATCTCAGAGGCCGTCAGGTCCCTGATCGACAGAAGGTCTTTTTTCATAGTTGATTCTTGACCCTGAATTTCAATTGCCGATTGCGGATTGTACATCTGATAAATTTGCAATCTAACATCTCAAATCTCCTTCAAAACCTGATCCAGAATCATGACTGCCTCATCCACCTCGGCCTCGCCGATGATCAGCGGCGGGACGAAGCGGAGGACCTGGTCGCCCGCAGTCAAGATCAGCAGGCCGCGCTTCAGGCATCGATCGACGATCGGTTTGGCCGGTACAGTGAGTTCCAGGGCGAGCATCAGCCCAAGACCTCTCACCTCTTTCACAAAGGGATATCGCGTGGCCAACTCTCGAAGACGGTCCAGGAAATACGCGCCGATCTTGCCCGCCCGCTCCGGCAACTGTGCGTCGAGGATCTCGGTCAGCACCGCGTGGGCAACAGTCGTGATGAAGGGGTTGCCGCCGAATGTTGACGCATGGCTGCCCGGAACGAAGGCGTCTGCCACACCATCCTTCGCCAGCATGGCGCCGATCGGCAATCCCCCCCCCAGCCCCTTGGCAAGCGTCATGATGTCTGGCTCAATCCCGGAGTGCTCATAGGCGAAGAGCCGTCCGGTCCGTCCCATCCCCGTCTGAACCTCATCCAGGATCAAGAGGACGTCTCGTTCCGTACAGAGTCGCCGGAGTCCCGGCAGATAGTCATCGTTCGGCACCCGCACGCCACTTTCGCCCTGGATCGGCTCAACCAGCACGGCGCAGGTCCTCGAATCGATCGCCCGCTCCGCCGCCGGCAGATCATTGAAGGGGATATGCTTGAAGCCCGGCAAGAGCGGCTCGAAGCCCTGGCTGTACTTCGGTTGACCGGTGGCGGTCACCGTCGCCATCGTCCGGCCGTGGAATGAGTCGCGCATGCAGACGATCTCGTACCGGTCGGAACTCCACCGCGCCTTGGCGTAGCGGCGGGCCAGCTTGATTGCCGCCTCATTCGCCTCTGCCCCGCTATTGCAGAAGAAGACCTTGCCGCCAAACGAGTGTTCGCACAGCGCCCCGGCCAACCGAATCTGCGGCTCGATAACGTAGAGGTTCGAGACGTGCAACAGCAGCTCCGCCTGCGCCCTGATGGCCTCCATCATCTTGGGGTGACAGTGACCCAGGACATCCACGGCAATACCGGCTGCAAAGTCGAGGTACGTCTTACCCTCAGCGTCCCAGACCCGCACGCCGCTGCCCTTCACCAGTACGACCGGGAAGCGGGCATAGGTGTTGGCCAGGTAGCGAACCGACTGCGCCATCAATTCATCAGTTACCGTTCCGGTGTGCGTCATGCCTTGCTACCTAACACCTCAAACCCCGCACCGTCACCCGACGATCTCCGTACCGACCCCCTCTGACGTGAAAAACTCCAGCAGAAGAGCATGGGGGATGGTGCCGTTCACGATGTGCGTCTTCTCGACCCCGTTATTCAGCGCGGCGAGACAGGCCCGGACCTTCGGCAGCATCCCTCCCGAGATGACGCCATCAACAACAAGCTGCTCCACCCTTTGCCTGTTCAGCGTGGGAATAAGGGAGTCATCCTTGTCCAGAATACCGTCGGTGTCGGTGAGGAAAATAAGCTTTTCTGCTCGCAGGGCCGACGCGATCGCTCCGGCGGCCAGATCGGCATTGATGTTGTATGTTACGCCCGCCTCATCGACACCGGTCGGCGCTACCACTGGCGTGAATCCGTCGCGCTCCAGGGCAAGCAGAACCCGTTCGTCAACAGCAATAATCTCGCCGACGAACCCCAGATCAACCTCCGGTTCAACTGAACCCGCTGGAGGTTCAGCGGTCGCCACTGGGCCGGCCTTCTTTGCCCGGATCAACCCGCCGTCCTTACCTGAAAGGCCGACGGCCGACCCACCACTGCTGTTGATAAGCGCTACCAGCTCCTGGTTGATCTGGCCCACCATCACCATTTCAACGATCTTCATCGTCTCCCGGTCGGTGACCCGAAATCCGGAGATAAAGGTCGGCTTCAGGCCTGCTTGCTCCATCGCCCTTGTGATCTCCGGACCGCCGCCGTGGACGACAACCGGTTGCATTCCGACATACCGCATGAGAATGACGTCCAGCGCTACTGACCGCTTGAGCGCCTCATCCGTCATCGCCGCGCCGCCGTATTTGATCACGACGGTCTTCCCGGCAAATGTCTTGATGTACGGCAGCGCCTCGATCAGGACATTTGCCTTGTCGATTCCGCGCTGGACCTCTAATGTCTTCCGCTGCCCCACCATCTACTCCGTTGCTTACAACGTTCCGCCTGATCGCTGACCTACAGGATATAGCGACTCAGGTCCTCGTTCTTTACGATCTCCTGAAGCCGTTCTCGGACGTAGGCCGCGTTAATATTGACCCGTGCGCCCTGCATTGTAGGCGCCTCAAACGAGATCTCCTCCAACAGCCGCTCCAGGATGGTATAGAGTCGGCGGGCGCCGATATTCTCGGTCGCCTGATTGACGGCGCTGGCGATGGCGGCGATCTCCCGCACGGCATCCTCCGAAAAGTCCAGCCTCACCTCCTCTGTCTCCAACAGGGCGACATACTGCTTGATCAGGGCATTCCGCGGTTCTGTGAGGATCCGGACGAAGTCGTCCTGCGTGAGGCTGGCCAGCTCCACGCGTAACGGGAAGCGTCCCTGCAACTCCGGGATCAGGTCGGACGGTTTGGTGACATGAAACGCCCCGGCCGCAATGAACAGGACGTGATCGGTTCGCACCAAGCCGTACTTGGTGGTGACTGTGCATCCCTCGACAATCGGTAAAAGGTCGCGCTGCACCCCCTGGCGCGAGACATCCGGCCCCTGCGATGACCCGCGGCCGGCGATCTTGTCGATCTCGTCCAGGAAGATGATCCCGGACTCCTCGACGCGGCGGACTGCCTCCGACCTCACCGCATCCATATCGATGAGTTTGTCGGCCTCTTCCTGGGCGAGGATCCGCTGAGCGTCCAGGATCTTGGCCTTGCGTCGTTTGGTCCGCTGGGGCATGAGGTTCCCCAACATCTCCTTGACATTGATGTCCATCTCCTCGAGGCCGGAACTGCTGAGGATCTCTACCATCGGCATGGTTCCTCGATCCTTGACCTCCAGTTCCACGGTACGGTCGTCCAGCTTCCCTTCGTGGAGCCGCTTCCTAAGCTTCTCGCGGGTCTCGGCAGCGGAGGTGATGGTGCCCATGTCAGGGGTTTGCTCGACGCCCGACGTCGCCGCCATCCGACCAACGGGAAGGAGCAGATCCAGAAGCCGTTCCTCTGCCAACTCCCGCGCCCGCTCCTGTACTGACTTGGTCTTTTCCTCCTTCACCATATCCACCGCCAGCGCAGTCAGGTCGCGCACCATCGATTCAACGTCGCGTCCGACGTAGCCTACCTCCGTGTACTTGCTGGCCTCCACCTTGATGAACGGGGCGTCCACCAGCTTGGCCAGGCGACGGGCGATCTCGGTCTTGCCCACGCCGGTCGGACCGATCATGATGATGTTCTTCGGCGCAACCTCATCGCGCAGCTCCGCAGGCAGCCTCTGCCGCCGCCACCGATTGCGAAGCGCAATGGCCACGGCCCGCTTGGCATCCTTTTGACCGATGATGTATCTATCAAGCTCGGCCACAGTCTGTCGCGGTGTTAGCTGTTCCATCGGTCTCTTATCTCACCTCGCACGTTCTCACAATTCTTCTATCGTGATCGTATCGTTAGTGTAGACGCAGAGTGAAGCGGCAATCTTCATCGCCTCCTCTGCGATCCTTCTTGCGTCAAGCTCAGAAAAGCCTACAAGGGCTCGAGCTGCAGCAGCCGCGTATGCCCCCCCGGAGCCGATACCGATCACTCCGTCGTCGGGCTCGATGACATCCCCCGTCCCCGAGATGACCAGCGAATGCTCCTTATCGACCACCACCAACAGCGCCTCTAATCGGCGCATCGCCCGGTCGGTCCGCCAATCCTTCGCCAACTCAACCGCAGCGCGCGGCAGGTTGCCGCCATGCTCCTCCAGCTTCGCCTCAAACTTGGTGAAGAGGGCGAACGCATCGGCAGCAGCGCCGGCAAAGCCGGTGACCACCCGATCGTTCCACATCCGACGGACCTTGCGCGCGGTGTGCTTCATCACCGTCTCGCCGAAGGAAACCTGTCCGTCCCCGGCCACCACCACTTTCCCCTTGTGCCGCACTGCCAGGATCGTCGTGCTCCGAACTCTACTCGATCCCATACCCTCTACCCTATGCCTTTCTTCTCAGGCTCTCGGATGCGCTTTATCGTAGACCTCCATCAGGTGATCCAGATTCAGGTGGGTGTACCGCTGAGTGGTTGAAAGACGTGAATGGCCCAGCAGCTCCTGAATCGCCCGGAGGTCGGCCCCGGCTTGAAGCAGATGCGTGGCATAGCTATGGCGCAGCCCGTGGGGTGTAATCTTCGGCCCCACACCGCTCCGATTCAGGTATTTCAATACGATTCGAGCGGCGCCTCGTTGGCTCAAGCGGCCGCCCAGGCGGTTGAGAAACAACGCCATGGGCTCGGGGGCTCCTCGCTTGGATCCCTGGATCAGATCGCTCCGCCGACCGAGATAGCGCCTCAGGGCGGCGATGGCCTTCGACCCCACCGGGACGATCCGCTCCTTACCCCCCTTGCCTTTCACCCGAACAAGACCCTCCCGAATGTCCAAGTCCCGCACATCCAACCCCGTCAGTTCGCTCAATCGGATACCCGAGGCATAAAAGAGCTCAAGGATCGCCAGATCGCGAGCACCCGGGGCATCCTCCTCGCTGGGCGACACCAGGAGGCGATCAACCTCATCCACAGAAAGATGCGCGGGAAGCCGCTTTGGCAGTTTCGGGGTCGGCACAAGCTTCGCCGGATTGGCCTGAAGTACCCCCTCCCGGCACAGGTACCGGAAGAACGATCGCAGGGTCGCCAGCTTCCGCGCGATGCTGCTCCGCGCGATCCCCTTTCTGTGTAGATCCGCCACGAAGGCCCTGATCGCCAGTGAGTCGATTTCAGCCAGCTCGACGGTCCGGTGCACGGTACCCCCTGGCTCGATCAAGCCTGTAGTGAGCCCGGTCGAACCACTCACGGCAGGTTCCGACTGCGGCAACCCGCTGGTCCTGAGAAACGTCCGGAACTGTTGCAAGTCGATCGTATAGTTCTTGAGCGTGTGAGGGGAAGCCGCTCGCTCCGCCTGAAGATACAACAGGTACGCCTCGATCTGTTCCAGCATCCGCTAAACCCTCTCCTGTTCCTGTCCGGTACGATACGAGGAATGAGCGGAAAGATCAAGGCAAAATCGGTCTTCACAGGTCTGAAGAGTGCCGGCTGCTTGCAAATCAATCCATCTGTACAGATGAACCGTTCTTTGTAACGCACCGTCGCCGTTACATGGCTCTATATACCAGATGGCCCAAGAGAAGTCGATCTTCCTTCTACCCTTACTGAAAGCGGGCCGATCTGATCATCGCGCACGCGAAGGTCCAAGACTTTCGACACGTGAAACAAGCACACGGTCTCCAAGCCGAACCCACTACCTGCTTTATCCCCCGCAGCAGCGTTTGGACTTCAGGCCGCTGCCGCAGGGACAGGGCGCGTTGCGGCCCACGGAGGCCCATAAGGCCTGGTGCTCCGGGCGACCCCACACAAGGGCGATCGCCCCGAAGTAGAGCAGCAGCGCGAAGAAGCCCCTGCCCATTAACTGCAAGAAGGCATAGAGCCACTTAAACAGGATCAGCTTCGCCATCGAGTAGTCGGTGGAAACCACGATACCGGCCGCGGTCTTCTGCGGCCATAGCTTAGTGTACTCGATGTTGACCAGCAACGAGAGGAACTGGGTGAGGATGAGCAGGGCGAGAGTGCAGGTGAGGACCTTGCCTCGTCTCGTGAGCGACCAACCTGGCGTCGCAAGCACGAGCGCGATAAGGAGTGCTAGTGGGTAGTCGCCGGAGGTCTCACGCAGGGGGATGCGACTGACGGTGACCTGCCGCTCGACGGTCCGCCTCATGATGGGGCGCTCTGCGACGATCCTGGTCCCCTCCACAAGGTAGCGAGTGCCGGGGGAGGATTCGATCGAGGGGATCAGGGGGGAGGAAAAAGCAGCGAGCAGGTGGGCGTACGGGGGCGCAAGCACCATCCACAGCAGGGCCAGGATGAGGAAGACGCCCCATGCACGTAGGATAAAGCCCCGCCAGGAGGCCTTAAGCGAGTCTGTGAATCCGGCTAAGCCAGATAAGCCAGCAGGCGGCGACAAGGGCGAGGAAGAGGGCCTGGAAAAAATAGAGATGGGCAATCTGAAACCCTCCGGGAAAATAGCGACCAATGCCGATCAGGGCAAGGACGCGAATGAGATTGGCGAGATAGAGCAGGATGGAGCCCATCGCGAATCCCAGGGTACGCTTTAACCAAGTCGCAGGGTAGGCAAAGATCGCTGAGGCGTACAGGCCGATCTCATAGATGGCGTTACAGTTGTTCTTGATCTCGACGGCAAAGCCGGGGATACCGACCGAGGCGCCTGAGACCCAGCTCTGAGCGCCCAGGGTCTTGAGGAGGGTATAGGAAAGCTGGGCGATGAAACGGGTAAACGGCACGACGAGCCGATCATCCAGGGCAAACAGGAAAAGGAAGCAAAGCAGGGTGTAGAGGCCAAAGCGCAGACAGAAATACAGGCTCGCCAGGCGCTGGGTGGCCTTATGCCGTATCGCGCTCATGGATAGCTATCAGCCTTTAGCTCACCGCTGATCGCTGCCTGTTCCGTCTGATGGCCAGCAGGCCGCCACCTACCAAGAGGCCGGCCATGGCCGATCTGGGCCCACTCGGAGAGGGTGGAGATAGCGGTGAAGGAGACGCCGAGGGCGAAGCCAGAGGGGTTCCCCAGTCTGGTGCTCCCGCCAGTGATGATTTCCGCAGCTTCCTCTTGCAAAGCATTCAGCGATTGATGCGGGTCCTTAAAGAACGGACCCCTTCCAGTGCAAGGAGAAGAGCGAGGAGGATCATGACCCATTCGCTGAGTGTAGGAATATCGGACGGCACACCTACCGTTGTTGGGTCCGAGGCCGTATTGTTGCCGGTGTTCGTTTCGCCACCCCCGCTTACTGCGGCGGTGTTGGTCAGACTGGCTGCCGCATTGGTGGCCACATCCACCGTCAGCGTAATGACAGGATAGCTGCTCCCGGCACCCAGGACATCGGCGCGCGTGCAGGTCAGCGTGCTCAAGACACACGACCAGCCCGTTCCCCCTCCCCCCGTGGCGGTCAGCCCGGCGGGCAGCGTATCGACAACGGTCACCGTCCCACTCGTCGGGGCTGACCC
>NZ_JAQUOY010000036.1 GCF_028716865.1 Candidatus Methylomirabilis sp.
CACGATGTGCGGAAGGTTACTGAGGGTTTCGACATTGTTCACAACGGTGGGCTTGCGATAGAGCCCGGACGTGGCAGGAAACGGGGGTTTCAGCCGTGGCAACCCCCTTTTGCCCTCCAACGATTCCAGCAGGGCAGTCTCCTCTCCGCAGATGTAGGCGCCAGCGCCTCGATGTGCGTGGAGGTCCAGACTAAAGCTGCTCCCCAGGATATCCTTTCCCACGAGACCACGGGCAGTCGCATCCCTGATCGCCTGCTCGAGGATACGTGCCCCGGCAATGAACTCGCCCCTGATATAGATGTAAGCGGTCCGGCACCCGATAGCGAAGCTTGCCAGCAGGACCCCCTCGATGAGCTGGTGCGGGTCCCGCATGATCAGCTCCCGATCCTTGAACGTCCCCGGCTCGCTCTCATCGGCATTACAGACGAGATACTTGGGCAGCTCCGGATCCTTTGGGATAAAACCCCACTTGACACCGGTGGGGAAGCCTGCACCACCCCGCCCCCTGAGCCCGGATCGCTTGACCAACTCGATCAGGCTGGTGGGCGTATGCTCTTTGAGCGCCTTCGCAATGGCCTGATACCCTCCAGTGGCCTCGTACTCCTCGAGGGCCCCGCGATACCCCGGGATCTCAAATCGCTTCGTGAGGATCTTTTCGTACATACGCATTCAGCTTTCAGCGGTCAGCTTGCAGCAAAGAGGATGACGGCTGATCGCCGACCGTTGATTGCTTGCGGAGCCCTTCCACCAGTTCGGCAATATCGTTGGGCGAGACCGGACCGTAGTAATTCGGCCCCACCTGGATCGCCGGTGCGAGCCCACAGGCCGCAAGACATTCAACCCGCTTGATGGTGAACAGCCCATCGGGTGTCGTCTCTCCAACGCTGATCCCAAGCGCTTCTTCAAGACGCCGGATCACCTGTTCGGCCCCTAAGAGCGCGCAACTCAGGTTCTGACACACCCATATCTCGCGCCGTCCGCCCGGCTTCAGGCGAAACATGTCATAAAACGTGGCCACCTCCGCCACCTGGATCGGCGACAGATCAAGACGGGCGGCCAGCTCACGCATGGCGCCCTCTGTCAGATACCCCGTCTCCTCCTGGCACAGGTGCATCAGCGGCAACAGGGCGGAACGGCGATCGGGATATCGGGAGAGAATGTGTTGAATCGTCTCTTCGGTCACCGGTCCACCTCGCCGAGCACAATATCGATGCTGCCGATGATCGCCACCAGGTCGGCCACCAGTCGCCCCTCCACCATCTTCGGCAGCGACTCCAGGTTCACGAAAGAGGGTGTGCGAAAATGGACGCGATACGGTTTGTTGCTGCCATCGCTCACCAGATAGACTCCATACTCGCCCCTCGGCGACTCGATACTCTGATAGACCTCTCCTGCCGGCACCGCAAATCCCTCCGACCAGAGCAGGAAGTGATGAATGAGGGCCTCCATGCTCTGCTTGATCATCGGTTTGAACGGCGGGGTGAGCTTCGGATTGGCCACAGTAATCGGCCCCCCTGGAAGGGATTCCAGGGCCTGGCGAACGATGGCTACGCTTTGCTGCATCTCAAAGATGCGACAGAGGTATCGGTCGTAGACATCGCCGTGGGTCCCTCTGGACATCTCGAAGCGAAATTGCTCATACCCCGAATAGGGATTCGACTTGCGAACGTCCCAAGGAATCCCGCAGGCGCGGAGGCTTGGACCGCTTAAGCCGAGGTCCACAGCATCTTCCGACTTGATCACACCGACCCCCCTGGTCCGTTCGATCCAGATCGGGTTCTTCGTCAACAGCTCTTCGTACTCGGCCAGACGGTCGGGAAAGCTGGTGATAAACGACTGGACCGTCTTTTCGAATCCTTCCGGCAGGTCGGCAAACAGGCCGCCAATCCGGAAATAGCTGGACATCATCCTGGCCCCTGACACCTGTTCGTACATGTCCAAGATCGCCTCGCGCTCCCGAAAGGCATAGAGGAAGACGCTCATGGCCCCGATGTCGATGGCATGTGTCGCGAGCCAGACCAGGTGGCTGGCGATTCTGGTCAACTCCGTCAGCATGACGCGAATGACCTGCGCTCGCGGCGGAACCTCGATGCCAAGCAACTTCTCGACGGCCAGCACATAAGCCAGGTTATTGCTGAGGGGAGCCAGATAATCCATCCGGTCCGTGATGGGGATGACCTGCTGGTACCGCTTGCTTTCCGCGATCTTCTCCATCCCGGTGTGCAGGTACCCGATGTGCGGGATGCATCGGACCACGATCTCCCCATCCAGCTCCAGGACCAGACGCAGGACGCCGTGGGTGCTGGGGTGCTGAGGCCCCATGTTGATGGTCATGGTGCGACGTTCAGCCACCTGCCGCCCCCTCTTCCCACCATTTCGGTGAGGCCTGCACCGGATAGTCCTTTCGGAGCGGGAACCCCTCCCATTCCTCCGGCATGAGAATTCGTCGGAGATCGGGGTGATCCTCAAAGCTGATGCCGAACATATCGAACACTTCACGTTCGTGCCAATTAGCAGCGCCCCAGACGGACGTCACGCTGGGCACCGCCTCGCCCTCCTCAACCTGCACCTTCAGCCGGATCCGCCACTTGTACTGAAGAGAATAGAGATGATAGACCACCGCGAAACGTGGATGGCCCCCAAACCGATCGACCGCGGTGAGATCAGAGAGGAAATCGTACAGAAGGCCGGCATCCTCTTTCAGATGGCGACAGAGACGAACGAGGTCACCAGGCCTGACGAGGAGGGTCGTTTCGTCGCGAAAGCTCCTTGCTGAGAGGGTCGCCTCCTGGAATCTTTCCCGCAGCTTTGAAACGGTGAGGTTCTCCTCCGCCCCCTTCACGTGATCCATTCCAGGCCCCCCTTCTTCCAGACATACAGGAGGCCGATCAGGAGGATACCGAGGAAGAGAATCATTTCGATCAACCCGAATAGCCTCAGACTATTCAGGATCACCGCCCAGGGATATAGGAAGACGATCTCGATGTCGAAGATAATGAACAACATCGCGACCAGGTAAAACTTGACCGAAAACCGCCCTCTGGCGGAGCCCACCGGATCAATCCCGCACTCGTACGGGGCGAGCTTCGCGGCAGAAGGCCGCCGTGGCCCAAGTACGTGGGATACAAAAAGGGTCGCGAGGGCAAAACCGGCCGCCAGCAGGATCAGGATCACAATCGGTAGATACGAAAGAAGCACCGATTCCTTCTCCTTGGCGATCGGTTATCGCCCCGCAGCTCTACCCCTCGGCTATGCGCCGGGAACCACGTACTTGATGAAGGGATTCGCGAAGAAGATGATCAGGGCAACGAGCAGGACATAGATGGCCAGCGACTCAATCAGTGCGAGACCGATAATCATCGCAACCTGGATCCGCGGAGCCGCCGCCGGCTGTCTCCCGATCGCCTCCAGCGCGCTTACGATGGCTCGGCTCTGGCCGATTGCTGCCGCGCCCGAGGCGATAGCCATGGCAAATCCCCCCGTGAGGACCGACACGACAAAGAAGAGCGAACTGCCAGAAGCGGTTGAAGATTCAGGTGTGGCGGCTCCTTCAGCGGCAGACGCGACCTGAGACCCGAAAACAAGCAGAACCGTCACCAACAGTAGAGCAAACGCTCCTTTTGTGCGACTCATCGACACAACTCCTTTCAGTATGAGATGGGGTTAGTGGTGCTCCTCGTGCTCAGATTGAACCGCTCCCGCAATATACACCATGGACAGCATGACAAAGATGAAGCTCTGGACGAAACTGGTAAAGAGGCTCAGGGGCATCATAATGCCCAGATAGATGACATAAGGAATCACTAACCAGACCAACGACAGCAGGATACCAATGACGGCCTCCTCCCCGAAGATGTTGCCGAACAACCGGATCGAGAGAGAGATCGGTCTAGCGAGGTGGCCGATGAACTCGATAGGAAACATAATGGGGGCCAACCACAGGATTGGTCCACAGAAGTGGCGCAGATAGGCCACGATCCCATGCTCCCGTATGCCGAAGTAATTATAGGAGAGGAACACAGTGATGGCGAGAGCCGCGGTGGTATTAAGGTTCGCTGTTGGAGGCTTGAGGCCTGGAAGGGCTCCCAGGAGGTTCCCAACGAGAATGAAGAGGCCGGCCGTGCCGATCAAGGGAAGGTACCGTTTTCCTTTAGGCCCAATCATCTGCGTGAGCAGGTCCACGAACGTCTCAACAACAACCTCCATGAAGTTCTGTATCGGGCCAGGCACTGCCTCGAGTCGCCTCGTGGCCAGATACGACACGCCGACCAGGATCGCCATCACAAGCCAAGCCATCGCAATGTGCTCCGGCACCCAAGCCCCGGAAATCCCGATCACTCCGAGAAAATTAGGAATCTGAAAAATCGTAGGGTGATGCTCCATCACGCCTCCCCGTTATGGTGCGGACAATCAGATACGGGTCTCAAACAATCAGCTTCCCCAACGCTTGAGATCTTTCAGGAGATTGGCAAATCCCGCCGCGACCCCGAAGATGAAAAACAAGATTGTCAACCACGGCGACGTCCTCAGCCAGCGATCCAAGGCAATACCGATCGCGGCTCCGATCGCAATCGAAGCGGCAAAGGTAATCCCCAGTGAGCTCAACCCTGCGAGCTGACGCCACAGTCGAACCTGGTTGTCTTTCATCGTCCCACTGATGAACTTGATGCATCGCCTCTGTCGCGTTCAACCTCACTCTAGCCCTCCCCCTGTACCCTGTCAAGGCTCGCTCTCACCTCCTGAATTCTACCAGAGCCCGGCGACCGAGGCCCTAGCCAGATCCAGAAAGGGACCTGGGTAGATCCCGATAGCGATGGTGCCTGCCAGGGTCACCAAGAGCGCCAGCCGCAGAGGCCGAGAAGAACTCAGGGTCAGGCCCTGTGGCGGAAGGTCCCGCATGTACATCGCCATTACCACCTTCATGTAATAGAACAGCGAGATGGCTGAATTCATGACGGCAATGACCGCAAGCCAGACGTATCCCCGTTCGATGGCTGCACCGAAGAGATAGAGCTTCCCGACAAAGCCTGCGGTCGGAGGGACGCCCGCCAATGAGAGAAGAAAGATCAACATGGCGGCGGCGGCCATAGGGCTTCGCTGAGCGAGACCGGTGAAGTCGTCAATCCGTTCCCCCTTCACCTCCCCCACGCAGAGAAGAATCACCATGGCAAAGGCACCGAGCGTCATCAGGGCATAAATCAGGGTATACAGCAGCGTGGCTGAGATTCCGAGCTCCCGTCCCGCCACCAACCCGATCAGCAGGTATCCGATGTGGGCGATGGAGCTGTAGGCCAACATCCGTTTGATATTGCTCTGCACAACCGCCACCACATTCCCCACCGTCATCGTGATTAAGGAGAGGAGATAAAAGAGAAACGTCCAGCGATCCTGTAGTCCTGGAATGGCCACCAGAAAAACCCGCAAGAGGATGGCGAGACCGGCAACCTCTGAGGCCGCCGACAGGAGGGCCACCACAGGGGTCGGGGCCCCTTCATACACGTCGGGGAGGTACATGTGAAAGGGAACCGCCGCGATCTTAAACCCAAAGCCGGCCACCAGCATCACCATGCCCAGTATGAGCGCCGGGTTCGAAACCGCGTCCGCTGACAGCGTCGAGGCAATCTCTCTCAGACCGATGGTACCGGTAAGACCATACAGCATTACGATGCCATACAGCATAATCGCTGAGGAGAACCCTCCCATGAGCAGGTACTTCAGGGCGGCCTCGCTGCTTCGCTGCTCCCGTTTTAAAAAGCCGGCCAGGACATAGATGGAAATCGACATCGTCTCCAGACCGATGTAGAGAATCAGGAGGTCTACGGCGCTGACCATCAACATCATTCCCAGTGTGGCGAAGAGAATCAGCCCATAGAACTCCCCTTTTTCAATCCCTTCGCTCTTCAGGTAGCCGATCGACATCAGCAGGATGAGCGCGGCAGAGACCAGGAACACGATTTTGAAGAAGAACGCGAAGGGATCACTGAGGTATTGCCCACTGAAGGCAGGCTGCGTGACCCCCCATTGGCCAATCAGGGTCATGAAGGTAACAAGCACGCCAAGGATGCTCAGATACCCCAGCCAGTCTCGTCCGCCTTTGGGGGCAATGAAGTCAAGCATGAGGATCACCATGGCCACAAGGCTCAGGACTACCTCTGGCGAGGCCGTGGAGATGTCTGCCATGTTGAACACTTGAGTCATCGGGACCCTTCGGCCCGGCTCAGTACAGGCCCATGGACCGGCAAGACAGGCCCCTCGACATGGCTCAGCGTAGGCTCGGCAACGGCCTGCTCTTTATGAACCCGTGCCAGGATATAATTTACTGATGCCTCCGTCCGATTCAGGAAAGGGGAGGGGTAGAGACCGATCCAGAAACACAGGACGATGATCGGGACGAGAGTCGTCAGCTCCCTGAGACTCAGGTCGGGGAGATCCGCATTCTTCGGGTTCTCCAGCGCCCCGAACATGGTCCGCTGATAGAGCCACAGCATATAGGCCGCGCCCAGCACAATCCCGGTAACCGCAAAAGCGGCCCAGACATAATTGACCTTAAAGGCCCCAATAAGAATCAAAAACTCGCCGATGAAGCCGTTCAGTCCAGGAAGCCCCATCGAAGAAAACATAATGATGGCGAACAGTGTAGCGTAGACCGGCATCTGTTTCGACAAGCCCCCAAACTCCGAGATTTGCCTTGTATGCCGACGATCATAGATCAGACCAACGATCAAGAAGAGGGCTCCAGTCGAGAGGCCGTGGTTGATCATCTGGATGATGCTGCCCTGGACACCCTGGGAGTTCAGGGCGAACATACCCAACATAATGAACCCCATGTGGCTGACGGAGCTGTAGGCGATCAGTCGCTTCATGTCGGTCTGGACCATGCAGACCAACGCCCCGTAGATGATTGCGATGATCGACAGGATCATGATCATCGGAACGAAGTGCTGGGTGGCCTCCGGAAGCATCGGTAGATTAAACCGGATGAAACCGTATGTCCCCATCTTCAGGAGGACGCCGGCCAGGATGACACTGCCGGCCGTCGGGGCATCGGTGTGGGCGTCAGGCAGCCAGGTATGGAAGGGAAACATCGGAACCTTGATGGCAAAACCCAAGAAGAATGCAAGCCAAACTAGATCCTGAAACGAGAACGGGATACCCAGCAGCGTCACAATAGGTGTTGATGGATACGACAGCTTCATCAACTCGAACAGATCAAACGTATACGTTCCCGTCTGGGCGCCGTGATAAAAGTAGACGGACAGAATTCCCAGCAGCATGATAACGCCGCCGAACAGCGTATACAGAAAGAACTTGATGGCCGAATAGAGGCGACGGTCGCTTCCCCAGATACCGATCAGGAAATACATCGGGACCAGCATCACTTCCCAAAAGATGTAGAAGAGAAAGAAGTCCATGGAGAAAAAGACCCCGAGCATGCCCGTCTCCAGCATCAGAAGAAAGGCGTAATACTCCTTCAACCGCATACTGACCGATTCCCATGAGCAGATGACCGTGATGACGGAAAGGAAGGTGGTCAGCAAGACGAGCCATAGCGTGATCCCATCAAGGCCGAAGAAATAGGTCACGCCAAGGGTGGGAATCCATGAGACCTTCTCTACAAACTGCATCTCCGCAGTCGTCGAATCGAAGTAGACGGGGATCAACAGGGAAGCCAGGAGGTTGGCTATCGTGAAGGCCAGAGCGGTCCAGCGGATACCGCCCTTGCACTCCTTCGGGAGCAGCGCGATAAAGAACACCCCGACGAGGGGCAGGTAGGTCAGCAAGGATAGGATCGGAAACTGAAGAACATTCATGGGAACGACAGTCCTCCTGTCTCAAGTGCCATGTGCCGGGTTCCAGGTTCAGCTTCGCGGTTCCGGGTTCCGGGTTCTTGACTCAGAACTCGGTACTTTCTGACCGTGGCACTTGAAGCTGCTTTATATGAATAGATAGAAAACCACCATGCCAATGATGCCGAGCGCCATGGCCAGGATATAGTTCTGGATAGCCCCCGTCTGCAGCCGCCTGAGACTACTACTTCCGCCTTGGATCAGATCGGCGATGGCGTTGACCAGACCATCGACAATCTTGATATCGTTCCAGGACGAGATCACACACAACCGCATGGTCAGCCAGCTACTACCGTTGACGGCGCCGTCCACTACCTTGGCGTCAACTCCCCACAGGAAGCGGCAGAAGCGCTTGCCAAAATCGATGAAGATCGCTTGATACAGCTCGTCCACCCAATACTTGTTCAGCAGCAGACTATGGAGACCTTGTGCCTTCTCGGCCAGCGCCGCCGGTAGATCCGGCCGCCTGACATAAAACAGATACGCGAGGCCGATCCCGGCTAGCGCAACGGCCAGCGACACGGCGGCCATGACAATTTCCGACGCACCCTCCGCATGTTCTGCGCCCACACTCACCGCATGCTCCACGCCCGCTTCCGAGCCATGAGCCACTTCAAAGATCGGCGCCACGAAGCGATGATACAGCCCGTGGTCAGGAGGGAATCCGAGCGCCAGTCCCGCAACCACCGAAAGAACGCCGAGCACCAACAGCGGGTACGCCATGTTCGGCGGCGATTCGTGCAGGTGATGGGCAGTATGGTGGTCACCGCGAAAATGCCCCGTGAAGACCTGGAAGAACAGCCTGAACATGTAGAAGGCCGTAAGAAACGCGCCGATCAGTCCCAGGAGCCAGGGGATCGTGAGGCCACGCACAAAGGCATTGAACAGAATCTCATCCTTGGACCAGAAACCCGCCAGGGGAAAGATCCCGGCATTCGCCAACGAGGCCAGCAGGAAGGTCCAGGTGGTAATCGGCATCGCCTTCCGCAATCCGCCCATCTTTCTCATGTCCTGCTCGCCATGCAATGAGTGAATGACCGAACCGCAGCCAAGAAACAGGAGCGCCTTGAAGAAGGCATGAGTCCCGAGGTGAAACACCGCGGATGGATAGGCGCCGGCCCCGGCGCCCAGAAACATGTAGCCGAGCTGGGAGATCGTGGAGTAGGCCACAACTCGCTTGATGTCGTTCTGCACCAGCGCGATGGTCGCCGCGAAGACCGCCGTCAGCGCGCCGACCCAGGCCACTACTTCGAGGCTGAACGGCGCCAGATTGAACAGGGCGTTCGACCGGGCCACCATATAGACGCCCGCCGTCACCATCGTGGCAGCATGGATCAACGCAGAAACCGGTGTAGGGCCCTCCATGGCGTCTGGAAGCCAGACATACAGCGGGAGCTGGGCCGACTTGCCTGTCGCGCCCACGAACAGCAGCAGCGTGATGGTGGTGTAGATCCCCACGCCCAGCTCCGGATTGACGGCCGCGAATACCTCCGTGTACTTCAACGACCCGAAGGTGGTCCAGATAAAGAAGAGTCCGAGTATAAATCCGGCGTCGCCGATCCGGTTGACAACAAACGCCTTCTTGCCGGCATCGGCGGCCGATTTTTTCTCATACCAGAAGCCGATCAGCAGATACGAGCAGAGTCCGACCCCCTCCCACCCCAGGAACATCAGCAGGTAGTTGTTGGCCAGCACCAGCATCAGCATCGAGAACATGAACAGATTGAGGTAGGTAAAGAAGCGGGCGTAGCCCCGATCACCGTGCATATAGCCGATCGAGTAGACATGGATGAGGAACCCGACGAAGGTGACCACCAGCATCATGACGGTGGACAGCGGGTCGACCAGGAACCCGATCGGTATCTTGAGGTTGCCAACGTTCAGCCATGGATAGACGTCCCAATCGAGCGTCGCACCACCCAGCGTCTGAAAGAACACGACAAACGCCACAAGGCACGACAGCCCCGCAGCCGTGACGGCGATCAGATGGGCTCGCTCCTTGATCCAGGCACCGAACAGCCCATTGATCAGGACTCCGATCAGCGGCATGAGCGGTACAAGTGCAACCAGTTTCATATCCATGCTGGGATTACCATTTCATCAGATTTATTTCGTCTACGTTGATCGTCTGGAAGTTCCGGTACAGTCCGAGGATAATCGCCAGTCCCACCGCTGCCTCTGCCGCCGCCACAGTAATGACAAAGATGGCAAAGATCTGTCCCTGCAGCAGCGGCTGGGGCAGATAACGGGAGAATGCCACAAAATTCAGGTTGACGGCATTGAACATCAGTTCCAACGCCATCAGGATTCCGATGGCATTGCGGCGGGTCAGGGCCCCAAACATCCCGATGCCGAAGAGCAGCGCGCTGAGGATCAAGTAGTACGACAGTGGCACCATCCGTCAGTCCTTCCCCCGCTCGCGTCGGGCCAGGATGATCGCGCCCACCATGGCCGCCAGGAGGAGGAGCGATACCACCTCAAATGGCAGGACATAGGTGGTCAGCAGGAGCCTCCCGATCGAGGCGGTATTATCTGGCATAGTCAGGGACGGCACCAGATCGGGAAAGCCCTTCAAGTTGGCGAAGACCATAAGTCCAATGATAGCCAGGGCCACCACTGCGCTGATCCCCACCTGCTCGTTCATAATCTTGACCCCGCTGGCCGAGATCCGACTGGTCAGCATGATAGCGAACAGCAGGAGGATGGTGATCCCGCCCACGTACAGCAGCACTTGCGCGGCCGCCAGGAACTCGGCATCGAGCAGGACGAACAGCGCCGCCACGCCGAAGAACGCGAAGACCAGTGCGATGGCGCAATGTACGATGTTTCTGGCCAGGACCACCAGAAGGGATGTCCCCACGGTGAAGGCCGCCATGAAGAAAAATACGACTTGGGTCACGGTCACGAGCGCAACTCCACCATGCTACCCTCGCAGCACCAGGATCAATCCGGTAATCCCCATATTCAGAAACGCCAGCGGCAACAGAAACTTCCAACTCAGGTTCATGAGTTGATCGACTCGCAGCCTGGCCAGCGTCCAGCGCAGCCACATCATCACAAAGATGAGGAAATAGGTCTTCAGAAGGAACCAGAGCCACCCCGGCAGCAGTGGCCCATGCCAGCCACCCAGGAACAGCGCAGCGGCGATGGCCGACACCGTGAACATATTGGCGTACTCTGCCAGAAAAAAGATCGCGAATCGCATTCCGCTGTATTCCACATGAAAGCCAGCCACCAGTTCCGACTCGGCCTCAGGGATATCAAAGGGCAACCGGTTACACTCAGCGATGGCCGCAGTGACGTAAATGAGGAACCCGAGCAATTGCGGAACCACAAACCAGACCTGCTGCTGTGCCTCCACAATCCGGGTCATGCTCATGGAGCCGACCGTCATGATGACCCCGAGGACTGAGACCACAAGAGGAACCTCGTAGCTCACCGCCTGTGCCGCGGAACGGAGCGCGCCGAGGACTGAATACTTGTTGTTGGAGCTCCAGCCGGCCATGATGATTCCCACCACCGTCAGGGATGAGATCGAAAGATAGAAGAGTACGCCGATATTCAGGTCGCTGACAATGAGGCCGGGACCGAACGGGATGATGACATACGCGGTGAGCGCAGCCGCAAAGACCACCATCGGCGCCAGGGCAAACACCAACCGGTCCGCCCCATCCGGGACGATATCCTCCTTGATGAGCAGCTTGATCCCGTCAGCAATACTCTGGGCCCAGCCGTGCCAGCCGCCGACCCGCATAGGCCCAAAGCGGACCTGGATGTGCGCGCTGATCTTCCGCTCCCACCAGACCATGAACATGACGGAGACGGCCGTGAAGATGAGCACAACGGTAGCCACCACCACCATCACAATCAACTGAGGGATGAACAGTGGCAGCCCACGGGTCTCAAAAACGCTATAGAAGTTTGCCAGCAAATCTTCCATACTTACACAGATTCCAGGTTTTGGAATTGGGGTTTCGTGACTCGAAACTCGGAACTCGCCACTCGAAACTGCATTGCTAGCGATCCACCTCGCCCAGCACGATATCGATGCTCCCCAGGATGGCCACGACATCAGCAACAAGACAGCCTGTCCCGATGACGGGAAGCACGCTCAGGTTGACAAAGGCCGGAGAGCGGACCTTGTATCGATACGGCTTCTCGGAGCCGTCAGATACGAGATAGAATCCCAGCTCGCCCCTTGGCGACTCTACCCTGGTATAGATGTCTCCAACGGGCGGCTTCAGCTTTTTCGGCATCTTCCCGATAATCTCACCGGACGGCAGGCCACGGAGGGCCTGCTCAACAATCTTCACACTCTCCTCCATCTCGATGCGTCTGACCATATACCGGTCCCAGACGTCGCCGGAGGTGCCCACCGGGATGTCGAATTCGAAGCGATCGTAAATGGAGTATGGATCGTTCCGGCGCAGATCCCATTTGATCCCTGAGGCGCGGAGCATCGGCCCGCTGATGGCATAGTCGATGGCGGTCTTGGCGTCGAGTTTCCCGAGGCCCTGCACCCGCTTCTGGAAGATGATGTTATCGCTCATAATCGCGTCGTACTCGGGGAGGCGCGGTTTGAACCATTCCAGAAAGGCCTGACAATCCGTCACGAAGGAATCGGGAAAGTCCAACGGCATCCCACCGATCCGGTAGAACGCGTAGTTCAATCGCTGCCCCGAAACCGACTCGAAGAGGTCCAGGATCTTCTCCCGCTCTCGGAAGCAGTACATGAAGATCGTGAAGTTGCCCAGGTCGAGACCGAAGGTGCCCAGCCAGATCAGGTGGCTGGCAATTCGTTGCAACTCCCCCAGGATCACCCGCATGTACTCAGCCCGTTCCGGCACCGTAATCCCGACAAGCCGTTCCACCGTCAGCACATAGCCGAAGTTGTTATACATGGAGGCAAGGTAGTCCAGTCGATCGGTATATGGAATGATCTGGGTGTAGGTGCGGTTCTCGCCGATCTTTTCGTGGCAGCGGTGCAGGTAGCCGAGGTACGGGATGATCTCGGTCACAACCTCGCCATTCAGCTTCAACATAAGGCGGAGCACGCCGTGTGTACTGGGATGCTGCGGCCCCATGTTGACGTACATCTCCTCCATCGTCTCATGGGAGGGCTCAGCAATCTCTATCTCTTGCGGATTCATCTACCCACCTTGCCTGACATTATCGCTACACCGGCTCGTACGGAACGAGTCGCTCGTCTTGGTAATCCTTGCGCAGCGGATACCCCACCCAGTCCTCGGAAGTCAGGATCCGTCGAAGGTCAGGATGACCATCAAAGCGGATTCCCATCATGTCGAAAGCCTCCCGTTCGTGCCAGTCTGCCGTTCCCCACAGCGGCACCACGCTTCGGATGACCGGATCTTCCCGCGGCATCCGTACCCTCACCAGGACCTTCGTCGGCTGCGACAGGGAGGAGATGTTGTAGACCACCTCGAGTTCGCCGCTCGCGATCCGATCTACAGCACTCAGACAGTTCAGATAGTCGAACCCTATCCCCTTGAGCGCGAGGAGGATCTCATAGCCCTTCTCCCGATGGATGTCCATTCGGGCCTCGCCACCCTTGGCCTCTGAAGCCTTGACGGCATCGCCAAACTGCGACTTGATGGTTTCAATGACCTCTTCCGGCGTCATCAGACCCACTCCAAGGCGCCCTTGCGCCAGGCATAGGCGAAACCGACCAACAGAATGGCAATGAATACCATCATCTCCATAAAGGCAAATAGTCCCAGCTTCCGGAAGACAACCGCCCACGGCAGCAGGTAGATTGTCTCTACCGCAAAGATCACGTATACCAACGCATACAGGTAGTACCGAACGTGAACGCGGATCCAGGAGGCGCCGACCGGGTCTTCTCCGCACTCATACGTCGTCAACTTTTCGCGTTGAGGATTGCTTGGGCGGAGCAGTCGGGAAACGACGTCAACGTTCACTACGACGAAGAGCAGCCCGACTATTAAGAAAATGCCCACTACTGCATAATCTGCTGCCATTATCACCACCTACATGAGAAGCATGCATCCGACGTGGACGAGGCGTGTGTGACGACTTAGCCTCGTGGAGGGGATCGCCGGGGCCGATACATTTTGTACAAGGCGACAAAAAAAAGGCCCCGCGCAGGGCATCCTGAAGAGTTTGCCGACTGTTCGCCGCAGGGGCTTTCAAGATTCTACTATCAACTTCGTGAAATTTTTAGCATACCCTCCTACATCTGTCAATGAGAAAAGCGCATCATTTTTAGCGCACTGCGCCAGCCGGCTTCGCGGACCCTGACGCCTTCGTAAAGCCTCTAATATAGGCCACTAGGCCCTTGATCTCTGGGTCGGTCAGCTTTAGCCCAAACGAGGGCATTCCCGACTTACCACCCGCCTTGATAGTCTGAAAAAGGGCGTCATCGGACCGTGTTTGCATATAGGCCGAATCGGCCAAGTTGGGCATCTTCATCATAAAGAAAAGCATCTTTGCCTGCATTCCATTGCCTTTACCGCTTTCACCGTGGCATCTGACACAATTCGTCTCGTAATTCGACTGAACACTTGGCGCACCTAGACTCTCAGCGCCGAATGCGGGAGAAGTCCCCACGATAACCAACATCAATACTGCTAATAACCACTGGCAACGAAGCCGGAACAGGATCAAGGTCAGCAACTCAACAGCCCTCCTTCAATTCGAGTGATTGATTTAATGTTGGCGACAGCGAAGCGCAGTCAGAGCATCTTTTGCAGCCAGAAGGGTCGATTCAATGTCGGCGGCGGCATGAGCATCGGAAAGAAAGGCGGCCTCGAACTGAGAGGGTGGGAGATACACTCCCCGCTGCAGCATGGCCCAGAAGAACGCTGCGTAACGGTCTGTGTCAGCGGTCCGAGCTGTCTGGTAGTCGATAACAGGCTGCTCAGTGAAGAAGGCGGTACACATCGAGCCGACCCGTTGGCACTGAAGCGCGATACCCTCCTGTGCCGCCAACTCCCGCAACCCGGCCTCCAACTGCTTCCCTTTGGTCTCAAGCCGCTCGTAGAATCCCGGCTCGTCGAGAAGGCGAAGGGTCTCGATGCCGGCCCTCATGGCGAGGGGATTGCCGGAAAGGGTCCCGGCCTGATAGACGGGTCCCAGGGGGGCGACCTGCTCCATGACGCTGCGCGGACCACCGTACGCGCCCACCGGCAGGCCTCCGCCGATGATCTTGCCGAGGCAGGTCAGATCCGGTCGAATGCCGTAGAGGGCCTGAGCGCCACCTTTGCCCAGCCGGAATCCGGTCATCACCTCGTCGAAGACCAGCAACGAGCCGTGAGCGGCGGTCATCTCTCGCAACGCCGTAAGAAACCCCGGTTTCGGAGGAACCACCCCCATGTTGCCGACCACCGGCTCCACGATGACGCAGGCAATCTCGTTGCCCATCGCCTCGAAAGCCGACCGGACGGCATCAACGTTATTGTACGGAAGCGTCATCGTCAGGCGGGCGAGGTCAGGCGGAACGCCGAGGCTGTCCGGCACACCAAAGGTCATGGCGCCGGAGCCGGCCTTGACCAGGAGGCTGTCGGCGTGCCCATGGTAGCATCCCTCGAACTTGACGATCCGATCGCGCCTTGTGACGCCGCGGGCCAGTCGAATGGCGCTCATGGTCGCCTCGGTCCCGGAGTTCACAAACCGGACCAGCTCAATCGAGGGGATCGCCTCGACCACCATTTGGGCCAGTATCGTTTCCCAGGGGGTCGGTGCACCATAGCTCACCCCCAGTGCTGCCGCCTCCTGGATCGCCTTCACGACGGCGGGGTGGGCATGACCAACGATCATCGGCCCCCAGGAGCCGACATAGTCGATGTAGCTCTGGCCATCGACGTCGTAAAGGCGGCAACCGTGGGCTCGCTCGATCACCACCGGCTGTCCGCCCACAGCCTTAAACGCCCGCACGGGGCTGCTTACACCTCCCGGCAGGAGGCGCACGGCCTCTTCAAAGAGCGCCTTCGATCGTGGACCGGTCGGCGTCTGACGCACAGGCAGGCCGGTCACGGTCTATTCTCCAGCAGGCGCGCGGCCTCCTTCGCGGCATAGGTCAGGATCAGGTCGGCGCCGGCCCGCTTGATCGACGTCAACGTCTCCATTAAGACTCGCTCTTCATCGATCCACCCGAGCCGCCCGGCCGCCTTCAGCATGGCGTACTCTCCGCTGACGTGATAGGCCGCGACCGGCCCACCAAACTCCTGTTTCACACGCCAAAGGATATCCAGATACGGCAAGGCCGGCTTCACCATCACAATGTCCGCTCCCTCTTCAAGATCAAGCCCCACCTCTCGAAGCGCCTCGTCACTGTTGGCCGGGTCCATCTGGTAGGTGCGGCGATCGCCGAATTGAGGGGCCGAGTCAGCCGCCTCGCGGAACGGGCCATAGAAGGCGCTGGCATACTTGGCCGAATAGGCCATAATCGGCATATCCTCGAAACCCTCCTCATCCAGTACCTCTCGGATGGCTGTCACCCGACCATCCATCATGTCGGAGGGCGCAACCATATCGACGCCGGACTCGGCATGGGAGAGCGCTGTTCTAGCCAGCAGCTCCAGCGTGGGATCGTTCTTGACCTGACCCCGCTCCACGACACCGCAGTGGCCATGGCTGGTGTATTCGCATAAACAGACATCTGTAATCACCAACAAGTCGGAGACGGTGTCCTTGACCGCCCGCACCGCCTGTTGAACGACCCCATCTTCAGCGTAGGCCTCAGAGCCCACAGCATCTTTCGCGGTCGGGAGGCCAAACAGGATGATCCCTGGGATGCCCATCGCGGCTACTTCTTTCGCCTCCTTGGCCAGTTCATCCACAGAAAGGTGGAAACAGCCCGGCATCGAAGAGATCTCCTGACGCACGCCACGCCCGTGAACGACAAAGAGTGGCTGAATCAGATCTTCAAGACGCAGATACGTTTCTCGTACCAACCGGCGAAGGGTTTCATTCTGGCGCAGGCGCCGTGGCCGAAATACTGGATAGTACATGGCTCCTCCTCGAAGGCGCGGGCATTGTGGGGCGGTCGCCTTCTTCTGCAGATCATTCTACCCGCGCCCCCCATCTCGGTCAACTGCCTTCAGCGCCGCAGGTACTGGGCTCCTCGCTCTGGAGGTGGAGGGGCCCCGCCGGTCAGCAACTCAAAGAAGACCTCGACGCTGTTCTCCGAACTGCTTCTCCCCGGCACCTCCGCACGGTTGAGGTAACGAAGCCCTACCATCCAGCAACAGGTGGCGTAGGTCACGACAACATTATTCTCCAGGCTTTTATCTCTTCGAGGATCATAGCGACCGAGGTAGTTGACGGCAACGCTCTTGAGCGGCGTGAGCAGTAACCGGCCAATAATGCCAGAGGTCTCGCGATCGCTAAACGGACCGGGCTGCCCAGCCGTTGCTCCACCGCGGATGAAGGTATGGGCCAGTTCCACCCGCCCATACTCCGGATAGGCAACCCTCACGCCGGCCTCAATCCCGTCCACCCGATTCCTTTCGGTGTTGATGGCGGTGACCCCATAGAATGTCAGATCTCGCAAGGGAGAGGCGCGGAGGTCAGCCACTAGGTTTGAGAGGCGACGCTCCCGCACTCGCGAGAAACCGTTGCCCAAGTCTACCGCAGTCTCCTCACGGACCGCCTGATCGATCCGTTCCGGCGTCAGCGCATTGAGAAACAGATTGGAAAAGGTTCGCGTTCGTCGATTCAGATTGACGCTCTGGCTGAGTGAAAGGGAGACGAGTTCATGAGTCCGGATGGACCCGTCATCCTCTTTGAGTTTGGCCAGCAGGCGGTTTGTCAGAGAATAGGTCACCCTGTTCTGCGAACTGACAAAATCGACGTTATCGAACTGCGGGATCCTCTGCTGACCTACCGCATTGATATACCAGTAGCTGAGACGCGGCTCGAATAGATGAACGAGTCGATCGACCCGCGTCCCTGCTACCTCAAACCCTCGGAAGAATCTGGCCTGAAACTCGTTACGAGCCTCAAACAGCTCCCGGCTCGTGCCGCCCGCTCCCCCATCTGAGTGTTTTGTGTACGCGGTCTCCCGAAAGCCGGCCGAGGGCGTCATAGTGGCCCATGGCAGCAGGCGCCACGGGAGTGAGAGCTTTGGAAACAGATCGACCCGGCCGCTGTCCGGAGTCTCTTTCCGCTGCAGATAGGTCCCGGAGAGCTGCGACTCCAGAAGGATCGGCGAGCCGAACAGATGTTGCGGAAAGGCGGAGAGACTCAGCGCGGGTATCCGGCTCAGGCGACTGTCGTTGGTGCCCGGCTCAAGGGTGCGGGCATCATCAAGCAGAAACTGGAGGCCATAATTCGGCCACAGTTGTGTGAGAAAGACTCGCGAGTTAGTAAAGTTCGCAGTCCTTAGATCAGACGGGGTCTCGGGAAATCTTCGCTGAATCCGTCGGTCGCTCACGTAATTGATGTCGCTCTTCAGGCTCAACTCCGGATTCCATTGCTGATCGTGGCGGGCGGTGATGGTCGCTCGCACCTCGCTCTGCACCTCACTCCGCCGATCCTGGATCACCCGGCCATCCACGAAGCCACTCGCCTCCGGCCCCAGAACGTACCTGTAGGTGGCCTGGCCCTCAACGCCCTGCTTGGTCCGGTAGACCCCAGTAAAGGTCAGGTCCTGGGATTCATCGATGGCCCAGAAGAAAGGCTGTCTATAGGTGAACCCTGACAAACTGCTGGTGCCGACACTGGGGATAAGAAGGCCGGTGCGTCGCGGTCCGATAGGGTAGATGAGATAAGGGACAGGAGGTGAGGGTAGGCCACGGACCCAAAACGACGCCCATTTGGCCTCAAGATACTCGTCTTGTTCGATCACCGCCTCTTTTGCTCGGATCTCCCAATCGACACTGCCGGATTCGGGCTGGCAGATGCGGCAGGTAGTCAAGCTACCATGGACCAGCCGATACCTGCCCTCCCCTTCTTTGTGGATCTCGACGCCTTGAAAGGTGGTCGCCGGGGGGATCGCCCCTTTGGCCTGATACATGACACCCATATTGGTACGGTAATGGTATTCAAGTCGATCGCCATCCAGACGGCTTGCCCCATCGACAAGTTGAACACGCCCCTTGGCCCGGATGACCTCCTGAACCTGATCCAACTCGACCTCATCGGCTTGAAGGATGCGGTTCTCCATCTGGATCCGGACGTCACCTCTCGCGATAGTAAGCTTGTCGCGATCGCGGCGCTCCATCTCATTCGCCTCGATCCGAACGGTCGATTTAAGTTCGTTAAGCTTCTCAAGGAGGTCTCCGGATCCTGTGTCCTCGGCCGAAACCACAGGCGTGAAGTAAGGGAGGGTAAGGGCGAAGAGCGTCAACAAAACAGGCAAGAGGTATCGTGGCATCGGCAAAGACCTCGTGAAGGGCCTCAACAGACCTTCGAAGGGCACGACTTGCCCTTGCCCGAACCAGGGCACAGCAGGCAGTTCCCTAGGACCAGCCTGACCGAAGGCGCCTTCGCCTTATATCAGAGCGTCGAATCAAAGGCAAGAGGTTTTGCAAGGGGCGAGTAGAGTTATCATACATGGGTAACACTCCCCCCTGTGGTAGAAGAGTGGTGGTCGTCCAACTCGTCCACCCAACCAGGAAGGAGGTTACCCGTGCCACACCTTATCAGGGAACAGCGCATTCGAC
>NZ_JAQUOY010000037.1 GCF_028716865.1 Candidatus Methylomirabilis sp.
GCCGGGCCATGCGCTTTCTCCGGGAGGTGGACGCTGGGGCTGTCTACGTCAACGCCTCGACCCGTTTCACCGACGGCGGCGAGTTCGGGATGGGCGCCGAGATGGGGATCAGCACGCAGAAGCTCCACGCCAGGGGCCCGGTCGGTCTCACGGAACTGACCTGCGAGAAGTTCATCGTGCTTGGCGAAGGCCAGGTGCGGGATTCGACCAAATGATGTGTCGAACGCAAAACTCCCCTATCCCCCCTTTACAAAAGGGGGGCACGGGAGGATTTGGGGTACGAAGTGAGGGGCGCGTTGAGCAGACTTTTCCGCACTTCACGCTCCACATCTCGGACCTCGCACATTTCCGGTAGTAACCATGCATATCGGTGTGATGGGGGGGACCTTCGATCCGATTCACCTCGGCCACCTGCGGGCCGCTGAGGAGATCTATTGGGCCTTTGAGCTGGACAGGATCATCTTTGTGCCCGCCGCCCTGCCTCCTCACAAAGAGGAGGAGTTTGAAGCGTCAGCCCTGCACCGGTACGAGATGGTCTCGCTGGCGACGGTCTACACGCCGTACTTCAGTGTTTCTCCGGTTGAGCTGAGCCGACCGGGCCGATCCTACTCGGTTGAGACGCTCCGGGAGTTTCGGAAGCTGTATGGGGAAGAGAGCACTATCTACTTTATCATGGGGGTCGATGCGTTTCTTGATATCGCTACCTGGAAAGAAGCGCGGGAGTTGCTGTCGTTAGCCCAGGTCATCGTCACTGCCCGTCCCGGCTGGAGACTTGATGAGGTGGATCGCTCCATGACGCCGGAGCAATGCCGGCTCCTGGGCAACCCCAGATTTCAGTACATGAAGATCTCCGACATCACAAGAGAGACCGCAAAAGCACACCATGAACCGCGTCCAGTCCTGTTGGTTGAAGTGGTCTCGCTGGATATCTCCTCCAGCGAGATCCGGCAACTCGTGAAGGAAGGGAGGAGCATTCGACATTTGGTGCCCGACACTGTTGCTGCGTACATAGGCAAGAACCGCCTGTATCATCCTGGGCGAAAAGGCTAACAGCTTAACGCGAGGCTTCGACGTGAACTCAGCCAAACCACCAGTATTGCCGGCAGAAGCGAAAGGGCGGATCGATACCGACACGCTGTTGCAACTCGCAGTCGCAGCGGCCGCCGAAGTAAAGCCCATTTCCCTGGTGCACCTTGACCTTCGGGGTCTCTGCTCCTTTGCCGACCATTTTCTCATCGTGAGCGCCCCCTCGACCAGGCAGGTCCGGGCCATTGCCGAACGGATCGAGAAGCGGCTTCGGGAAGAGCACGTTCGAATATTCCATCGGGAGGACGACCTGGAAGCCCGTTGGATTCTTCTTGACTACAGCGACGTAATCATTCATATTTTCGACGAAGAAATGCGGCTGTACTATGATCTGGAGGGGTTGTGGGCCGACGCGCCGAAACAGGAGTTGGTTAAGGGTGGATCGTCGGATCTTTTGTGAGTGACTGCCACAATGAAGCCGATACCTGAGAGGCGGAGGGCTTATGAGCCCCGCTTCTTTTTTTGTTGGGGGCTGACCGTGCCTGTACCCTCCTCTCTCTCTTTTGAGGGCGAGGATGAGGGTGATCTTCCGAATCGCCAGGGTGGCCTGTCTGCGTGCGGCCACGCACAGGCAGGGAGGTGATGGGGATGCCGTTGAGGACAGCTTTGTTGGAACGATTGAAGGAAAAGCTGTTAGAGAAGCGACGTGCGTTGATTAGTACGGTACGGGAGAAGCGCGCGAATAATCTGGAGGGCGGCAGCGACGGCACACAGGACATCGCTGATCAAGCCACGACAGCCTACACGAAGGAGTTTTTGCTCTCTATCAGCGATACTGAACGCCAGTTGTTGAAGCAGGTGGACGCTGCCCTGGAGAAGATGCGTCTGAAGAAGTACGGGGAGTGCGAGCGGTGCGGTGAGGCGATCAGCGAGAAGCGGCTCGAGGCGTTGCCCTTCGCCAGATTCTGCATTGCCTGTCAGGAGGAAGAGGAACGGAGCTGAAGGAGCTGCTGGCAGCCTTTCTTCATCTCATTTTTCCCTCCCCCTGCCGAGTGTGCCATCGACCCCTGGACGCCAACCGCCGGTCCGTTATCTGTGGCCGTTGCTGGCTTGAGGTTCGGCATGTTTCCGAACCGTTCTGCCCTCGATGCGGCAGACCATTCGTTTCACCGAGAACCCTTCAGGAAAGTCCTGGCCACCTGTGCGGATCCTGCCGGGAGCGGTTACCGCCCTTTGCCATGGCGAGGGCGGCAACATTATACGAAGCCGACGGGACGATGCGCCAGGCCATCCTGCTGTTTAAGTATGGCGGCCGTCGTACGCTTGCCCGTCACCTCGGTCGCCTCATGATCGAGGGGGCCGGACGACTCGTTGATCCTCTCCAATTCGATCTCCTGGTCCCGGTTCCACTCCACCCCAAGCGAGAGCGCATACGAGGTTTTAACCAGGCGGCGCTCTTGGCGAAAGAGGTCGGGGCCGGCTGGGGTCTTCGCGTTGGTCACCGCCTCTTGTATCGGGTCCGGGCCACAGAGGCCCAAAGCGGGGGTCGGCGAGAGCGGGAGGAGAACGTCAAGGGGGCCTTTGTCGTCGCGCGGCCTGATCGGGTAAAGGACATGAGGCTCCTGCTCATTGATGATGTGTTCACAACCGGCGCCACAGCCGGCGAGTGCGCAAAAGCTCTGCTCGCCGCCGGTGCCTCGGAAGTCGGTATCTACACCCTGGCCCGAGTCGAATGATGACCCGAATGCCGTCCTCGGTCTCTATCCACACGCGCACTCAATATGACTTGCCGGAAGCCAAGCAATATGACTTCAATAATTCACCTCGTGAAAATGGGATACGCGTAGGTGTTTGTGGGCGAGAGGGGAGGTGGTGTGACCATGAGGGAGCGGTAAGACACCATCCGCGCATCGGCTCCTGAACTGAACGAACTGAGTATTGCGGCGTACATGATCAAAAAAGGGAGGGTATCCCACATGAAACGACTGTTCTTTGCCAGCGTGATCGTAAGTCTGTTTGTGATGGGGGTCTCAATCTCGTGGGGCGAGACCACTGTCAAGGGCTCGAAGAGCAACGGATCTGAGCGCGTCGGAGGAAAACAAGAAGCCCAGAAGAAAGGGACCAAGTCGACGGCCGCGCCTGCGACGCAAGACCCGTGCGCCAGCGTCAAGAACGATCCGCAACAATATACGAAGTGTCAGGATGCCGCAAATCCCGTTGGTCTGCGTAAGTATGAACGACGGGGGAAGAAATACTGAACCGACATGGATGTGGTGGGGGCTGCTGGTTGTAAGCGAGGCGAGGGAACGACACAGGCGACAGAAGCACTTATGACGGGGTACGTCATGAGCACCCTGGTGTGGTGCGTGGGGGCGCTACGGTCCGATACCTCTGTCCAGGTAGCGTGACGACACGTAGAGTCCGGCCGAATCATTGATGTGAGTGAAGCGGTTACTCGATGGATTGAAGGAGCGATAGGGGGGCGAGCAAAAAATTCCAAGAGGTTGACCCTAAGGGATTGACATTCAGGATCAAAAGCCGTATAAAAAGGGGCTGGTTTGCCTTCTAGCGGAATGCCTTGTGGTCGTTCGTTCGTCCATTGGAACAACCGTCGTCGTGTGGTCACTTCAAGAAGGAGAAGAGAGGTATGGCGATTAAGGCTGCGATCAACGGGTTTGGTCGCATCGGTCGAAATGCATTTCGTGTAGCGCTTGAAGATCGCGGACTGGAGTTCGTAGCAGTCAATGACATCACTGACGCCAGGACGCTCGCGCACCTGTTGAAGTACGATTCTGTCCATGGGACGCTACAGGCGGAAGTGCGGGCCAAGGATGATGCCATCGTCGTGGACGGCCGCGAGATCAAGGTCTTTGCCCAGAGAGACCCGGCGGCGCTGCCCTGGAAAGAGCTGGGAGTGCAGGTCGTCGTCGAATCGACCGGACGCTTTACCGACAAGGCCGGCGCGAGCAAGCATCTTCAGGCTGGGGCGAAGAAGGTCATCATTTCAGCGCCGGCCAAGGACCCGGACATCACGATCGTTCTGGGTGTGAATGAGAAGATGTACGATCCGGCGAAGCACGCAGTCATCAGCAATGCGTCATGCACCACCAACTGCCTTGCGCCCATCGCGAAGGTGATCATGGAGCAGTTCGGGATTCGCCATGGCCTCGTGACGACCATCCATTCCTATACCAATGACCAGCAGATTCTGGATCTGCCCCATTCCGATCTCCGCCGGGCGAGGGCTGCCGCTCTCTCCCAGATTCCAACCAGCACCGGGGCGGCCAAAGCGGTGGGCCTGGTGCTTCCTGCGCTGCAGGGGAAGATGCATGGGCTCGCCATCCGCGTCCCGACGGCGAACGTCTCGCTGGTCGATCTCGTTGCAGAGACGGAGCGGGTGGTCACGGCTGAAGAGGTGAATTCGGCTCTTCGGAAGGCAGCCGATGGCGAGTTGAAAGGGATCCTCGGTTTCTGCGAGGAGCCGTTGGTCTCTGTCGATTTTAATGGTAATTCGCTCTCGTCGATTGTTGACAGCCTTTCGACATCGGTCGTAGACGGTACTCTGATCAAGGTCCTGTCCTGGTACGACAACGAGTGGGGCTACTCCTGCCGAATCCGTGACCTCGTGAAGTATATCGGTTCGCGATCATAAATCATGCGAGGTACGGGCGGGTGTGACACCCGCCCGTACGTTCGATGTTCGGCACACATCGCACGCTTTTCCTCGTACTTCGTTAGGGAACACCATGACCAAACTGTGTATTGATGATCTGGAACTTCAGGGGAAACGGCTTCTGATCCGCGTCGATTTCAACGTCCCGATGGATGAGCAAGGGACGATCACGGACGACACACGCATCCGCGCCGCACTCCCGACGATCAACTACGCGGCCCGACATGGGGCGAAGATCCTGCTCATCTCCCACCTTGGTCGGCCCAAGGGCGGCCCCAACCCAAAGTTCAGCCTTGGGCCGGTGGCTGGGCGGTTGGCTGCATTGCTGGGGAGCCCGGTTGAGATGGCCGAGGATTGCGTGGGACCTGGGGTGAAGGCCCGGATCGACAGGATGCGGCCGGGGCAGGTGCTGTTGCTGGAAAACTGCCGCTTTCATCCGGAGGAAGAGAAGAACGATGAAGGGTTCGCGCGGGCACTGGCGGAGTTGTGCGACCTATATGTCAACGATGCCTTTGGGACTGCGCACCGGGCCCACGCCTCTACCGTCGGGGTGACAAGATTCGTCAAGCAGTCGGCATGTGGCTTTCTCATGCGGGAGGAACTCAAGCAGCTTGGAGCGTTGCTCGATCACCCTGAACGTCCCTTCATTGCAATCCTCGGCGGAGCTAAGGTGTCGGATAAGATAGGGGTCCTGGCCAATCTGCTTCCGAAGGTGGACGGTTTCCTGATCGGTGGTGGCATGGCCTATACGTTCCTGAAAGCCCAAGGACATGAGGTGGGGAATTCTCGGGTGGAGGCCGCGGGACTGAGGGTAGCGCAGGAGACGATGGAACAGGCCAAGCGCTCGAATGTCGCCATCCATCTGCCCAGTGATCATGTGATTGCCGAGCGGATCGACGCAGACGCGCCCACCAGGCAGGTCGAGGGAACGATCCCGATCGGTTTTATGGGGCTTGATATCGGTCCCGCGACGGTCGACCGGTTTACTCGGGAGGTTGGGCGCGCAAAAACCATCTTATGGAATGGGCCAATGGGTGTCTTCGAGCTACTCCCATTCCGGGAAGGTACGTTTGCCTTGGCCAAAGCGGTCGCAGCGGGCCGTGCGCACTCGGTTATTGGGGGAGGCGATACGGCGGCCGCGGTCTCCATGGCTGGCGTTGCGGAGCAAATGACCCACATCTCGACTGGAGGCGGCGCATCGTTGGAGTTTCTGGAAGGAAAGGAACTGCCAGGGATCGCTGCGCTCACAGATAAAGGCTAGGGGATAAGGGTGATCGTTGAATGAACTTATTCATTGTTTTGCTAACCCCGAACCCCTAACCCCTAACCCCTATACCCTAGATTCTCATGCGGACACCACTTATTGCTGGAAATTGGAAAATGTATAAAACCTCGTCCGAAGCGACCGCATTGGCGGAAGCGGTGGTGAGGGCGCTTTCGACACCCGACGGGACCCAGGTTGTGGTCTGCCCTCCATTCACAGCACTTGCTGCTGTTGGTCGGGTTGTTGCCGGGTCGAGGATCGGGTTGGGCGCGCAGGACCTGCATTGGGCAAAGGAAGGAGCCTACACCGGCGAGGTGTCGGCCGAGATGCTTCGAGATATCGGGTGCCGTTATGTCATCATTGGCCACTCCGAGCGACGCCAGTATTTCGGGGAAACGGATGAGAGTGTGAATAAGAAGAGCTGTGCGGCCTTAGCAAGCAACCTGATTCCGATCATCTGTATCGGTGAAACCCTCGCCGAGCGAGAGGCGGGACGCGCCTATGCTGTTGTGGAGACACAGATCAAGGGGGCGTTATCAGGCCTCACGCCCGAGCAGGTTCAGCAGCTTATCCTCGCATATGAGCCGGTCTGGGCCATCGGCACTGGACAAACGGCCACCCCAGGTCAGGCTGAGGAGATGCACGCTCATATCCGAAAGACCATCGCTCTGCTGTTTGGTGCCGAGATCGCTCACGGTGTTCGCATCCTCTATGGGGGAAGTGTCAAGCCCGATAATGCCAAGGAGTTGCTGGGGCGATCGGAGATCGACGGCGCACTGGTTGGCGGGGCCAGTCTACAAGCTGATTCATTTGCGGCGATCGCAAAAGCCGCGATAAGATGACAGGGCAGAGAGTTGAGGGTATAGGGTTTAGGGAAGAAGCTCTAGACCCTAACCCCTAGACCCTAACCCCTGTCTTTTAAGGAGATACGCATGGTCATCGCGCTTTCCGTTGTGCATCTGCTCATTGCAGTGATCCTTATTGTGGTTGTGCTCCTCCAGAGCGGCAAAGGCGCTGACATCGGCGCCGCCTTTGGCGGCGGTTCGAGCCAGACCGTCTTCGGCGGACGTGGCGCCGCTACCTTCTTGAGTAAGCTGACCTTGGTGGCGGCTATTCTCTTTATGGTCTCGTCGATCATGCTGACTCTTTTTTCGGACCGCAGGGGTAGTTCATCGGTGATCACAGAGGAACGGGTTAAGCAGATCGTTCCGGCTCCTGTATCTCCTCCGGCCGGTACCCCGGCGTCGCCAACGTCTCCGGCCGGGCCGATACCGCCAGGGCAGGTCCCTCCAGCCGCTAAATAATAAGGGTTCATCGTTCAGGGTTCAGAGTTCATAGGGCCGAAGTGCCTGGACCGTAACAATCCACGAACTGCAACCTCTTATCTATGAACGATGTACTCACAACCATGAACGCCTTCGGGCGAGGATTCTGGGGCCGCTTAAGTCGCGGCTTCGCTCATGCGTTTGCGCTTCGCTGGCATGAGAGCCGGCTCAAGGCAGAAGATCTCGCGCTGTTGGATCGTTTTGCCGGCCTTCTCGCCGATCGCGGTCTTACCACGCCTGCCATATTCCTCGTAGAGTCTCTTGCCCCGCTCGGTTTCCTTGCAAGCCAACTGGTCCATGCCATGACACCGATCATGGGAATGGTTGCTCCCCCTGATGACATCGAACGGCTCGCGCATCTACTGGAACGAGGAGAGACTCCGGCGCTCTTCATCGAGCGACTCCGGCGCGCAGAGGATGGCACGGAACGCGAAGCGCGCAATTCCCCCATCCCCTCTTTACAAAATGGGTGCATGGGGGGATTTGAGGCGCGAGGCGCCGAAGAGGGAGGAGATCATCGTGAGTCGTGAGATGACGGCGATTTTGGCCACTGACTGTGGGAGCACGACTACCAAGGCGATTCTGATTGAGAAGGTGGGGGAAGAGTACCGCCAGACCTTCCGCGGCGAGTCCCCGACCACCGTTGAGGCGCCGTTTGACGATGTGACCCGCGGGGTACTGAATGCCATTCAGGAGGTGGAGGAGCTGTCCGGGCGGCGAATCCTGGACGGAGAGACGATCCTGACGCCTGCCGAGGGCAGGAGCGGGGTCGATATCTATGTCTCCACGAGCAGCGCCGGTGGAGGTCTCCAGATGATGGTGGCGGGTGTGGTGATGGCGATGACCGCCGAGAGCGCCCAGCGGTGTGCCCTTGGCGCCGGCGCCATCGTCATGGACGTGCTGGCCAGCAATGATGGCAGGGCTGCCCATGAGAAGATCGAGCGAATCCGGGTTCTGAGGCCCGATATGATTTTGCTGTCAGGCGGGACTGATGGCGGAACCATCTCGCACGTTGTAGAGCTGGCGGAGTATATCCGGGCAGCCGATCCAAAGCCCCGGCTCGGCGGGAGCTTTAAGCTGCCGGTGATCTTTGCCGGGAATAAAGATGCGCGCGGCCGGATTCAGGAGATTCTGGGCGATCGGACGGCCCTTGTCATGGCGGACAATATTCGACCTATCCTGGAGCGGGAGAATCTTGCGCCGGCCCGCCACAAGATCCATGATCTGTTCCTCGAGCATGTCATGGCTCAGGCGCCGGGATATGGAACGCTAATGGGGTGGACAGGGGCGCCGATCATGCCCACGCCCGCCGCCGTCGGTCTCATCATGGAGAATGCGGCGAGAGCGCAGGGGTTGAACCTGCTTGGTGTGGACATCGGTGGCGCTACGACGGATGTCTTTTCGGTAGTGGATGGGCAGTTCACCCGGACAGTCAGCGCCAATCTGGGGATGAGCTACAGCATCAGTAATGTCCTGGCCGAGGCCGGCATCGAGAAGATCGAACGATGGCTGGCCGATCCGCTTGCAGAGCAGGAGATGCGGAATCGGATCAAGAATAAGATGATTCGCCCCACCACGATCCCTCAGACGCAGGCGGATCTGGCTCTGGAGCAAGCAGTGGCGCGGGAGGCGCTTCGTCTTGCGTTCGAGCAGCACAAGGCGCTGGCAGTCGGCCTGAAGGGCGTGCAGCGGGAACGAACCATCGCAGATGCCTTCGAGCAGGGAGAGGACGAGAAGAGTCTCATTGACCTGTACAAGATCGACCTGATCATCGGGAGCGGTGGGATCCTCTCCCACGCACCGCACCGCGTCCAGGCGATGATGATGATGATCGACGCCTATCAGCCGCTTGGGCTGACGCGCTTCGCGGTAGACAGTATCTTCATGATGCCGCACCTGGGTGTACTGTCAGAGGTCAATGAGCGAGCGGCCACTGAGGTGTTCCTCAAAGATTGTCTGGTTCCACTGGGCAGTTGCCTGGCCGCCGAGGGACGGGTGAGTCGCGGCGAGCCCTGTTTCGCGTATACCATCAGATTTGCAGACGGAAGGCTCGCGCAGGGAACCCTCCGCTTCGGAGAGATCCTTCGCATCGGTCTTCCGTCGGGGGCAGAAGCCGACCTCCAGGCGGAGCCGTCGAAGAGCTTTGATCTGGGTGCCGGGAAGGGGAAACCGGTTCAACTTCAGGCGAAAGGCGGCGTGGTCGGGTTGATCCTGGATGCCAGGGGACGGCCGCTTTCCTTGGCAGAAAAGGAGTCGGAGCGGGTCGCCCAGCTACAAGCCTGGGCCAAGGCGGTCGAGCTATACCCCAAACAAAACGAAAAACAGGGTGTTCAGAGTTCGTAGTTCATCGTCATAGACAGAAGGTTGCGGAACGTGAAGTCATATTTTCGGTTTTGCTGATTCTTGATTGTGGACTATGAACTATGAACCATGAACGGCGGAGCTAGTGATGGCTCATTCATACACACCAGGCTTGCGCATGGCGCCGCAGACCGTGATCCGGAAGCGGCGGATCTTGCCGATTCCGGGGCAGGTGCTTGTTCAGGCAGGACAAGCGGTCACTGCGACCACGGTGATCGCTCAGACCGAGTTGCCAGGCAAGGTCCATGCGGTGAATGTGGTCAACCTGCTGGGGATCGTCCCCCAGGAAATCCGGCGCTATATGTTGAAACGGGAGGGTGATGCGGTTCAAGCCGGCGAGCCGCTGGCCGAAAACAAGCCATTCATCAAATGGATGAAGGTCCAGGTCCCGTCCCCTATCACCGGAACGATCGAGACCGTGTCCGAGGTGACCGGGCAGGTGTTCTTGAGGGAGCCGCCAAGGCCCCTGGCCCTGACTGCCTATCTGGACGGCCATGTTGTTGAGACCTTTCCGGGCCAAGGGGCGACAGTAGAGACGGCGTGCAGTCTGGTGCAGGGGATTTTCGGGATCGGTGGCGAGGCCGTAGGAACGATCGCAGTAGCTGTGACCAGTCCCGAGGATGATCTCACGCCGGAGCGGATTACCGACGCACACCGAGGAACGATCTTGGTGGGCGGCTCGATGATCGGTCGTGACGGCTTTGCCAGGGCAAAGCAGGCGGGAGTCGCCGCCATCGTCGTCGGCGGCATCCACGACCTCGACCTGAAACTGCTTCTCGGGCGGGACCTTGGTGTTGCCATCACCGGGACAGAGCAAATTGGCTTTAGCCTGATCATCACTGAAGGATTTGGTCGAATTGCCATGGCCAGGCGAACCTTCGACCTCCTGGCTTCCAAGGTCGGGCAGCGCGCATCCTGCTCCGGCGCAACCCAGATTCGGGCCGGCGTCATCAGGCCGGAGGTAATTGTTCCGCTTGGAGAGCGGGCAGCGGTCAGCGGTCAGCGGTCAGAGAGGGAGAGCGTGGGGGTTGGAGGCGGACTGCAGGTCGGCGATCAAATCCGGATTATTCGAGAACCATATTTTGGTCAGATCTGTCTGGTATCCGCTCTTCCGGCCGATCTTCGGCTCCTTCCCACGGGAAGCAAGGCCAGGGTCCTGGAGGCAGAGCTTGACGATGGACAGCACATCATCATTCCTCGCGCCAACGTGGAACTGCTGCAAACGTGAGTAAAATGCGCGCTCTTCCCGCACTCCTCGCTCTTTGTTTCTTCACCCTATACCCTGTACCCTATGCCCTGGCCTCTCCTCTCTCCCCTCCCGATCAGTTTGAGGCGTTCGACATACCCGGCGACGGCGGAGGTAGTGTGGGGCTTTCGTGGCGGGCGGCCCCCTTCGATGAGCCGACATTGCGCTATCAGGTGTACATGGCTGATCAGGCACAAGGACCCTTTACGCGGATCGCAGAGTTTGCTGCCAACACCCACTACAAGAGCGATGTGGATCGCCCATGGTGGAGCTGGGACCGGAATAAGGCATATCATTATTACCAGGTGAAATCGACCCAGGATCTTCGCCTTGAGGATAGCCGACCCTACTTCTTCAAGATAGCGGTGACCGACGGGATACAGACGATTGACGGGCCGATTCAATCAGCGGTTCCGGCACCAAATTTCTTTAACCCGGCAAAGGCGAATAATTTTTTATTGATGCTGCTCTTCTCTGCCATTGTCCTGATCGCGATTGCCCAGGCAAAACGGCATCCCCACATCTTCCTGCGCCGGATTCCCGGTCTGGATGCGGTGGAGGAGGCGATCGGCCGGGCGACCGAGATGGGGCGACCGATTCTTTACCTCACCGGATCTGACGACATGTCGAGCCTTTCGACGATCGCCGCTACGGTCATTCTTGGGCAGGTTGCAAAAAAGTCGGCGGCGTACGACACGCAGCTTCAGGTTCCGCACAGAGACCCCATCGTTATGGCTATCTGTCAGGAGATCGTCAAAGAGTCCTATCTGGAAGCCGGACGACCCGATGCCTATCGTGATGATTCCAATTTCTTCATTACCAACGATCAATTCAGCTATACCGCCGCGGTGAACGGAATTATGCTCCGAGACCGACCGGCAGCTAACTTCTTCATGGGATTTTACTACGCCGAGGCGCTGCTTCTGGCAGAGACCGGCGCCGGGACTGGCGCGATTCAGATTGCCGGGACCGACGCCGATCTGCAACTGCCTTTCTTCATCACGACCTGTGATTACACCCTGATCGGCGAGGAGCTGTACGCCGCGAGCGCATACCTCTCGCGCGAGCCGGTGCTGGTCGGGACCTTGCGGGGGCAGGACTTGGGGAAGGCGTTTCTCCTATTCTCCATACTGATCGGGACCATCCTGGCGACTATTGGTGGGCTCGTCGGGACCCAGGCGTTCGTCCCGTTGCTGCAACTGTTCCGGGATTTCAAATAAATGACACTGTTCTTTCGACGGACCTTCCCGCTGCTACTGACCTTCCTGTTTGGGGTGGCGGCCGCCATCCAGTATTATATCCCTCATCCCGTCTCAGAAGCGGCGCTCACCGAGGTTTCGGTCTGGCTTCGGATTATCCTGGGGTTCGCCATGATCCTGGGGATCGCCAGTCTTTGCCACGTCCATTACGCGAAGATCCGGACACGGGTGGCAGGCTGGGGGTACAGCCTGGTGGTCTACCTCTCGATGCTGGCTACAGTGGCGGTGGGGTTGTGGTCAAGCGGGCAGGAGGAGGGGACGGGATTCGGCTGGATCTATACCTATGCCCTGCTTGCGCTGCAGGGGACGATGTTTTCCATGCTCGGGTTCTTTGTTGCCTCTGCCGCATTCCGCGCCTTTCGGGCCAGGAGCAAAGAGGCCGCGGTGTTGTTGGTGGCGGCGGTCGTCATGATGTTCGGTCGGGTGCCGTTGGGTGAGTATCTGATCCCCGCTGCAGGGCCGATGGCCGGATGGCTCCTGAACGTCTTGAATACTGCGGCCAGGCGGGGGATCATTATCGGGATCAGCCTTGGCGGGATCGCCACCTCGATCAAGATCATCTTCGGGATCGAGCGATCATACTTGGGGGGTCGAGATTGAGGGAGCTGGCCGGTAAGCTGCTGCGCATGGACCGCCGGGTGATCTTCGTCCTGATTGCGCTTGCCACGCTGATTCCGCTCTTGCATCCGATCGGCTTTCCCGTCCGGGTCTCGCCTGAAGTCAAGCAGGTCTACGACTATATCGAGTCGCTTCCGCCGGGATCGGTATTTTTGCTGTCGCTGGACTTCGACCCGGCCTCGAAACCTGAACTCTATCCGATGGCCGTAGCGTTACTCAATCACGCCTTCAAGCGAAACCTGCGTGTGGTCGGGATGACCCTCTGGGTGACAGGAACCGGGATGGCCGAAAAAGTAGTAAGCGGGGTCGCGAGCGAATACGGCAAACGACGGGGGCTGGACTACACCTTCCTCGGATACTCGCCGGGTGGGACCAACGTGATCATCAACATGGGCCAGGATCTGACGGCCGCCTTTCCGACCGACCACTATGGCGAGCGGACGGCGGACCTGCCGGTCCTGCAGGGGGTAAAATCGCTGAGGCAGGTCAACTACGTCGTGAGCCTGGCCGCAGGTACCCCAGGCGTCGAAAGCTGGTACCTCTACGGCAAAGAAAAGTACGGTTTTGAGTTGGGTGGTGGCGTGACGGCCGTGATTGCGCCTGGCCTCTACCCCTTCCTCGATACCGGACAGATCAACGGCTTGATCGGCGGATTGCGCGGGGCGGCCGAGTACGAGACGTTGATCGGGATGAAGGGGAAGGCGGTGGCCGGGATGGATGCGCAATCGGCCACGCATTTTATCATCATCGGCCTGATTCTGCTCTGCAATCTCTTTTACTTCCTGAACCCACGAACGGCGGTACGTTCAGGCTCGCTGCGGGAGGCGGGACGCTGATGGCCCCTTCCGTCCTGCTCGGCGCCTGGGTAGCTGCCGGCCTCACCCTATGTATGTTCAGCTTCCTGTATAAGGACAACCCCTTCTTCCGATTCGGGGAGCACCTGTACGTCGGAATCTCGATGGGGTATACGATCGTCCGGATCTATTACGACGTAATGGTCAAAAGCCTATACACCCCGGTCATGCAGGAAGGGAAATGGTGGTTTCTGATCGCCGCCGTCCTGGGTCTCCTGGTCCTGACCCGCTTCATTCCGAAAATAAGCTGGCTGAGCCGGATCTCGTTTGCCGTGATCGTAGGCTTCGGGTCCGGTGTTGCCATTCCCCGCATCATCTCCTCCAACATCCTTCAGCAGGTACAGGGGACGTTGAAGCCGCTGCTCGGCAATACCGGTCACTCTCTGTTCGGCATGACGCAGGTAAATGCGCTGCTGATCCTTGTCGGTGTCATTACGGTGTTGGTCTATTTCTTTTTCTCCATCGAACATAAAGGTCCGATCCAGGTTGCAGCCAGGATTGGCATCTACTTCCTCATGATTAACTTCGGCGCGGGCTTCGGCTATACGGTCATGGCCCGGATGTCGCTTCTTATCGGTCGATTCGATGATCTGATCCTCTTTGCCTCCCGCGAGTATGGCTATGCGACATTGGTTCTCCTCGGTATGATTGCCTTTGGTCTATTCATGTGGGAGCGTGGCTCGACCGCTCCATCCGGTCCTGATCGAGACAGCCGTGTCAATGAGAGCGATGTCCCAGATTGATAACCCACGGCGTGACCATTTCGCGTAAAGACCCAGATCATCTGTCGGTTGTGCTTAAGCCCGAATATGTGAGGTGGGAGGAGACTACATGTCAGAGCACGGCGTAACCATCACCTGGCGGCGCACATCTGCGAGTTTCGACTATGAGAGCTATAACCGCAATCATTCCTGGTCATTCGATGCCGGCGTTCAGGTCCGTGGATCTGCAGCGCCTGCCTTTCGCGGCGATCCCGACTGTGTCGATCCTGAAGAAGCATACGTGGCAGCCCTCTCAAGTTGTCATATGCTGACCTTTCTCGCCGTCGCTTCACGCAAGCAATTGATTGTCGATGCCTACGAAGACAACGCCACCGGGTTCATGGAGAAGAACGTACACGGCAAGCTGGCCGTGACGCGGGTCGTACTCCGACCGCGGGTCCGGTTCAGCGGCTCTGTGGCGCCTTCTCAGGACGAACTCGCGAAGCTGCACGAGCAGGCCCATCACAACTGCATCATTGCCAACTCGGTGTCAGCGACCATCACCATTGAGCCCGCATGACTGATGCAGTGTGCCCGCACGGGCGGGTGACCGAATATCACGTACTGGAGATGCTATGAACAATGTCCAATCCGGTATCCTGGAATCGACCCCGCCAGTCTCCCGGTATCTTATTTTCTCGCTGACCGAACAAGGCGAAGCCCGTCGAAGTCTACGGGCGCTCCGTGACATTGCTGACGGCCGACAGACTATTGTCGGGTTTGGTCAGTCACTTGTGCTTGCCCTAGGGGCCATTGTACCAGGCCTCCGCACTGCTCCATGCTATGCCGGCGTCGGGTTTGACGTGCCTTCTACGCCGTTTGCGTTGTGGTGTTGGTTGCGGGGAGATGACAGAGGTGAGCTGCTGCATCGGGCCAAGCGCATCAACCGCGCGCTGGCGCCTGCATTTCGCCTGGAACAGGTCATTGATGCCTTCACTTATGGTACAGGCCGTGATTTGACTGGGTATGAAGACGGAACTGAGAATCCGAAAGATGAGCGCGCGCCAGAGGTTGCGTTCGTTCGGGGACAAGGCGATGGGCTGGACGGATCGAGCTTCGTCGCGGTCCAGCAGTGGGTCCATGATCTCGATCGCTTCGACGCCAAGTCTACCCAGGAGCAGGACAACACGATCGGACGCCGCCGGAGTGATAATGACGAGATCGAGGATGCGCCGCCGTCTGCGCACGTAAAAAGAGCGACGCAGGAGAGCTTCGATCCGGCGGCATTCATGTTGAGGCGCTCGATGCCGTGGGCGGACGGCTCGTGCGCAGGCCTGGTCTTTGTCGCGTTTGGTACGTCCCTCGACCCGTTCGAGGCCGTCTTGAGGCGGATGGTCGGCGCGGAAGACGGAATCGTAGACGCGTTGTTCACCTTTACCCGTCCGATATCGGGCGCCTTTTTCTGGTGTCCAAGCATGCAAGACGGGCGACTGGATCTCCGACTGCTCGGCGTGTAACGCATCCTATCGGCTGGTACCTGTTGCCACTCGTAGCTGAATGGCGGCATCAGACCAAATCCACATGATTCCTAACCCTCGGTCTGAGACAACGATGAGGACAATTAGCGAGTCAGTACGGATCGGCACGTCGGGTTGGTCGTATCCAAGAGGGGAGGGGAGTTGGAACGGGACCTTCTATCCGGCGAAGCCCAAGAACGAGCTGGAGCTGTACAGTCAGGTTTTCAATATCGTGGAGGTCAACTCCACTTTCTATCGGCTAATCGATCCGCAGACCGCGAGGGCGTGGGTCTCGATCACGCCGAAGGATTTTGCGTTTGCTGTTAAGCTCTGGCAGAAGTTCACACATCCGGGGATGTTCCAGAAGGCGACGGGCGCCGAGCCGGAGATCGCGCAGCAGGATTACGACGATTTCAAACGAGGCATCCACCCGATTGCCGAGGAATGCAAGCTCGCCTGCCTGCTGATCCAGTTCTCCGAGTGGTTTGCGCGCACGCCTCAGCACCAGGCCATCCTTTCAACTCTCCTGCGGCAGTTTAAGGACTACCCTGTGGCGGTTGAGCTGCGGCATGTCTCGTGGAGCGATCATGCCAAGGACACCAAGGCGCTGCTGGCCGCCTCAGGCGCAGGCTGGGCCTATATCGACATGCCGGAACTTCCGGGTACGATCAAGCAGGAGCTGGAGTCGCAACGGTTGCTGTACCTGCGTTTTCACGGCAGGAACCGGCAGATGTGGAGGGTACATGAGGCAGCCGAGGAGCGGTACGATTACCTCTACTCAGAAGAGGAGCTGAAGCCGTTCGCGGAGAAGGTTCGGGAGATCGTGGCGGCTGGAGAGCGTAAGGTGCTGATCTTCTTCAACAACCACGTGCGCGGCCAAGCCCCGGCGAACGCCTTGATGCTGGCGCATCAGATCGGATTGCCGCCTGTAGCGACCGTGCGGGCGGAGTTCGTCAAGGCGTTTCCCACGATTAAGGATGCCGTCAAGGAGATTCAGGTCCCAGAGGCGAAGAAGCCAAACCAAGAGGTGCTGTTTTCTGGCTGAACGCCTACCGAAGCAGATTCGGGATCTTGTGGATGGTCGAGTTGGAGACCGCAAAGGTATGCACCTGCGGCTCGCCGTCGATCACACCTTCGAGCGCCTGCAGCACCCGCGGATAGGTCTCGCGATGATACACATCCGCGCTATCAGCCCTATCCCACAGGCTGATGGCTACCGCCTCGCTGCGCTCCCCTGAGACGATAGAAATCTCGTCGTAAAACCCTTCTTGTTCCCTGAGGATGGGGATAATTTCACTCTGCAGTGTCCGGGAATACGCTACCGAGCTGCCCGGGCGAAGCTTCACGCATACCTTTCTTGCAAACATGCACTTCCTCCAGATTGAAGACGGTTGATGATGGGAATCCAGATGACCAGAACGATGAGGACGACCGCGGAACTCCCAGTGGTAGGATTTCAGCTCACGTATTCTATTCAGCACGAGCGCGTGTGTCAATAAAAATCCTCTGGCCTCAGTAGAGTTATCATACATGGGTAACACTCCCCCCTGTGGTAGAAGAGTGGTGGTCGTCCAACTCGTCCACCCAACCAGGAAGGAGGTTACCCGTGCCACACCTTATCAGGGAACAGCGCATTCGACA
>NZ_JAQUOY010000038.1 GCF_028716865.1 Candidatus Methylomirabilis sp.
TGATGGCGCTGGCTATCTACGCCGGGACGTTCGATCCGTTCACCTTCGGTCACATCGATATCGCCAGGCGGGCTCATCGCCTTTTTCCCCGCCTTGTCATCGCCGTGAGTACGAATCCAGAGAAGGCTGCGCTTTTCAGCCTTGTGGAGCGTCAGCGGATCATTCGGGATGCCGTCCGAGGTATGCGAGGCGTCTCTATCGACTCGTTCGACGGTCTGCTGGTGGATTATATGCGTCAAAAGGGTGCGCGCGTTGTCATCCGCGGCCTCCGCGCCCTCTCCGACTTCGAATACGAATTCCAGATGGCACTGATGAATCGGAAGCTGAACGAAGAGGTCGAGACGGTATTCCTTATGCCCCACGAGCAGTATTCCTACCTCAGCTCTCGACTGGTAAAAGAGATCGCCTTACTTGGGGGAGATGTCTCCCAATTCGTCACGCCAATGGTCGCAAGGATGCTCAAAGAGCGGATCGCCCCACGTCAGGAAGGAAAACGGAGCCAAGAACAATGACGATAAACCTGTCAAGTCGCGCCAGGAATGCCAGTCCCTCAGCCACGCTCGCCATTGCTGCTATTGCCAAGCAGATGAAGGCAGAGGGAATCGATGTTGTAGACTTTGGACTCGGAGAACCGGATTTCGAGACGCCGGCCCACGTCAAGGAAGCGGCAATTGCCGCTATTCGGGACGGGTTCACGAGATATACGGCCGCCGCCGGTATCGACGAATTGAAGCAGGCGATCACTACCAAGCTGAAGCGCGATAATGGCCTCTCCTATCGCCCCGCAGAGGTGATCGTCTCGTGCGGTTCGAAGCATTCGTTATTCAACATCGCCGAGGTGCTGTTTGAGTCGGGGGACGAGGTGATTGTCCCGGCTCCCTACTGGGTCACCTACACGGAACAGATCCGCCTCGTCGATGCACGGCCGGTCATCGTGCAGACGCGGGAAGAGGATGGGTTCCACCTGACCCGTGAGGCGCTGGAGCCGGCTATTACGCCGAAGACCAAGGCGATCCTGCTGAACAGTCCCTGCAACCCGACCGGCGCCATGGTCCCGCTGGAACAGTTGCGGGCGATCGCCGCGCTTGCGGTAGAACGAGACCTGTTGGTGATTTCGGATGAGGCGTATGAATCGCTGACCTACGACGGGCATGCCCATACGAGTATCGCCTCGCTCGGCGAGGAGATAAAAAGTCGAACGATTCTTGTCAATAGCGTCTCGAAGGCGTATGCCATGACCGGTTGGCGGATCGGGTACGCGGCGGGACCGGCGGAGATCATCAAGGCGATGGGCACGATCCAAAGTCAGGTCACGTCGAACCCCACCTCGATCGCGCAGAAGGCCGCCGTTGCCGCCATCCTCGGCCCGCATGACGATCTGCGCGCGATGGTGATCGAATTCGATCGACGTCGGAAGTATCTCATCGATCGGCTGCATGCCATTCCCGGTATCACATGCACGAACCCTGAAGGCGCGTTTTATCTTTTTCCCAATGTCTCCAGCTTCTACGGAGCAGTGGCGAATGGCCGCCCTATTCGGAACTCCGCCGAGATGGCAACCTACCTCTTGCAGACAGCCCGTGTCGTATTGGTCCCAGGGAGCGAATTCGGAAGCGACGCGCATCTTCGCCTTTCGTACGCGACGCCGATCGAAAGTATCAGCAAGGGAGTAGAGCGGATCGAGCGAGCCCTTGACGTGCTTCGGCGATGAATTGCGTCTATTGCGTTGATTGCGTTCATGGCGTAGTGCGTGAGTACGAATCCCGTCGCAGAACGCTGCACGCTCGCACGCTGAACGCCGCACGAGGGTGAGACGGTGCCTAAACTGAAGTTGATCACCTTTGGCTGTCAGGCCAATGATCTTGATTCAGAGCGGATCACTGGGCTGCTGTCCAGTGAGGGATATACCCTCACTGAGCGTGAGGAAGAGGCTGATCTGATTCTTCTCAACACCTGCGCAATCCGCGAGAAGGCGGAGCATAAGGTCTACAGCCGCCTCGGGTCTTTTCAGGTATTGAAACGGGAGCGCGCTGAACTGAAGATCGGCATCTGCGGATGTGTCGCGCAGCAGGAAGGGCAGGCGCTTCTCAACCGTTTTCCATACCTGGACTTCGTCGTCGGTCCGGGACAGCTCACAGCCATTCCATCGTTGCTTCAGGCCGGGACGGCGAGAGGCGTTGCGACTGCAAGAACACCAGGTTACTCCTACCCCGTAAACGCGCCGGTTCAGCGTCAAAGCAATATCAGGGCCTGGGTCAGCATCATGGAGGGGTGCGATCACTTCTGCACCTTTTGCGTGGTCCCGTTCACTCGTGGTCGTGAGCGCAGTCGGCCTCCGCAGGAGATCGTGGAGGAGATCCGCGGGCTCAAGCGCCAGGGGTATCGCGAGGTCACGCTCCTGGGTCAGACCGTCAACTCCTACGGGAGGAAACTCACGCCGCCGGTCAGCTTTGTAGAACTGCTCCGTCAGATCGATCAACTCGTCGACGGTCAGATGCGGGTTCGATTTACGAGCCCGCATCCTCTCGATGTGACCGACGAGTTGGCGGCGGCAATCGCCGAACTGCCGAGTCTGTGCGAACAGATCCATCTGCCGGTTCAATCGGGCTCTGATCGGATCCTGCATCGAATGAAGCGCGGCCATACTCGGGATGAGTACCTGGAAAAGATCGCACTGCTGCGAGCCAGGACACCAGAGATCGCTATCACTACGGACATTATTGTCGGGTTTCCCGGTGAAACGGAGGAGGATTTTCAGGCGACTCTGAATCTGATGCAGGAGGTTGTGTTCGATGGCGCCTTCATGTTCAAGTATTCGCCGAGACCCCACACAGAGGCGGAACGGATGCCTGATCAGCTCCCGGAGCAGGTCAAAGCGCGTCGGCTGGAGCAAGCGCTTGCGCTCCTGAATCGACTGTCGCTCGAGCGCAACCGTGCATACCTTGGCCGGACAGTGGAGGTACTCGTGAATCGCGAGGATGCCAAGGGTGACTCCGTTCGCCATTCCGGCCGGACCAGGCAGAATAAAATTGTCCACTTTTCTGGTGAAGGAGTAGAAGACGGCAGTGTTGTCTCGGTGGCAATTACAGGTGCTACCCCCCTGTACTTGCAAGGCGAGATGGTCTGCCTGTAGCACACTTGTGAGCTTGTCCTGTAAATCTCTTCTTGTGCTTCGACAGGCTCAGCATGAACGGAAAAAGTCAATATTTTCCATGCCCATGCCGTTCGCCCTGAGCGCGTCGAAGGGTGAACGGGGGTATGCAGGACAGGCTCTTATAGCTGTTGAACCCTGCGAAAAAGGATCAGGAAAGAGTGCTTAAACATCGAGTTCTCTTCGAGGAGCAGACCATTGCGGCGCGGGTGCAGGAGCTGGCGTACACCATCGCTTCGGACCTGCCTGAGCCGACGCCGGTGCTGATCGGCCTGCTCACCGGCGCGTTCATCTTCCTCGCTGACCTGATGCGGGCGTTGGGGCGCCTGGGGATAGAGCCACGGGTTGACCTGATGGCCGTCTCACACTACGGGCCGTTGGTGGCGTCCAGCGGGCTGGTACAGATCCATAAGGACAGTGCGTTGGATCTCAGGGGCCGGGCTGTGCTTCTCGTCGATGACATCCTGGATTCCGGGCGGACCCTCAGCATGGTCCGAGCGCACTTGGTCGCCAGGGGACCACGCTGGCTCCGCACATGTGTCCTCTTGGACAAGCCGAGTCGACGGGAGGTCACGATCAGCGCCGACTACATCGGCTTTGAGGTTCCCAATACCTGGATTATTGGCTATGGCATGGACGCGTCCGGGGAGGGGCGAGCGCTTCCGTACGTGGCCTCGGTCGAGCGGAAAGGGGAGCAAGGGTAGGCGTGAGCCGTAACGGGACCGAGTTGAAGCAGGGTATCCGTCGTCACCGGCTGGTGAAAGAGGATCTGATCTACGGTCCGCTGCTGTCTCGTCGGCTGGGTCGCTCGCTCGGCGTCAATCTGCTGGGAACCGGCACGAAGCTCTGCTCCTTCAACTGCGGTTACTGCCAGTGCGGTTGGACGGAGCATCCGGTCCTGAAGGCAGCCGAACCGATCGCAGACTTTCCTCCAGGAGAAAAGGTTGCCGATGCTTTAGAGACAAGGCTTCAGCAACTGTGCCACGAGGGGATCCCCATCGACGTCATTACCTTCTCAGGCAATGGCGAGCCGACGCTCCATCCGGAACTTCAGGCGATCGTTAAGGCCGCGTCGGCGCTCCGAGATCGCTATGCCCCACGCGCCAAGCTTGCCATCCTGTCCAACAGCTCAACCGTGTATCAGCCACAGGTGCGGGCTGCCCTTGAAGGGGTAGATCTCAAGTTGATGAAGTTAGATGCAGGGAACGAGGCGCTCATGCGGCGGATCAATCTGCCCGCTAAAGGGTGGAATTTCGCCGAGATGCTCCAGGGGTTAGCGCAGTTGGACGGCGTGCTGCTGCAAACGATGTTCGTGTGGGGCAGGGTGGCGAACACGGCCCCCGTGGCGATCCGCGACTGGACCGACCGGGTCGCCGAGATTCGCCCGAATGGGGTCCAGATCTACACCCTCGACCGTGTACCCGCCGACCCCGGTTTGATGCCGGTCTCTCGAGGGGTGCTCGCAGCGATTGCCGCGTATGCGCGACGGCGTATCTATGTCCCAATCGAGGTCTACTGAGGCCGTCGCTGGCCGCCAGGCTCGACGATGGCGACCGGCGCTCCCTGTGCTCGCCCTGCTCGGCTTGGTCGACTCGGGCTACCTGTTCTGGAGGCATAGCACGGCTACTTCGGCCTTCTGCCCCACGGGTGGATGCGACGTCGTCAATCAAGGAGAATATTCTGAGATTTTGGGCATCCCCATGGCCGCCTTCGGTATCGCGGCGTACCTGCTGCTGCTTGGCCTTTCAGTCATGGCCGTGAGGCTCGACAGTCGACGTATACTGGGGGTGACGCTCGGCATTGCCGGAATCGGCGTAGCGGTGTCGGCGTGGCTGATCTATCTGCAGGTCGCCGTCATCGAGTCGATCTGTACGTGGTGCGTGCTCTCGGCCCTCACGATGACGTCGATCTTTGCCCTGAGCCTGAGTGCGCTTCTTACAATACGGCCTCCGCAGCGGTCGGAGCCGGCTGATCACGAACGACCGGGGCAAAGCCCTACGGAGGTGTCGCGACATCCCGTCAGGTTTCCGCTGATGGCATTCGGGATGCTCGCCCTGCTCGCTGCACTGTTGGGAGGATTCGCCCGCCTGGGGTGGAACTGGCCGACCATCCCTTCGACCTTGCCCGCCGTTCACGGCCCTCTGATGATTTCCGGGTTCTTGGGTACGCTCATCGCGTTGGAGCGGACTGTGGCTATGGGGAAGTGGTGGACCTCTGTCGGGCCTCTGTGTACTGGAGTAGGTGCTCTAATCCTGATTTCAGGTGTACCCGGTATGGCCGGCCCGGCACTGATGACCCTTGGCAGCCTCGTATTGGTCGTCGTGTTCGCCTACCTCATTCAAGGCCAACCCGCCCTGTTTACGATTATCATGGGCCTTGGGGCGCTCGCGTGGCTGACAGGTAACACACTGTGGCTTAGCGGGTGGCCGATTTTCGGTGTTGTGAGCTGGTGGGCCGCCTTCCTGGTCCTGACTATTGCCGGGGAGCGACTGGAGTTGAGTCGCTTTCTCCCGCTTGCTCGGCGACACCGGCTCTCGTTTCTGGCTGCCACTGGCCTTTTTGTAACCGGGCTCCTTCTCGCTGGCATAGCTTTCGATATAGGCACGCGCCTGAGCGGGCTGGGCCTTGTTGCGCTGGCGATCTGGTTACTACGCCACGATATGGCGCGACAGTCGGTCAAGAAGACAGGACTGCACCGATTCGTCGCTCTGAGTCTGCTTTCAGGCTATGTGTGGCTGGCAGTGGCCGGACTACTTGCGCTAGGCTTCGGTGGAGCGGCGGCAGGATTACACCATGATGCGACCCTGCACGCCATCCACGAACATGGCGTACTGGACGGCTACGATGCGACCCTGCACGCCATCTTCGTGGGCTTTGTGTTCTCTATGATCATCGGACACGCCCCGATCATCTTCCCATCTGTACTGGGGATTGCTTTACCTTTTCGCCCCGCCTTCTATAGCCATCTCGCCTTACTCCACCTTTCGCTCGTACTACGGATAGTGGGGGATTTGGCGGCGTGGTCGCCTGGGAGGCTGGTGGGCGGACTGTTCAATATCGTGGCCGTGCTGCTCTTCCTGGGCAACATGGCGCGGTCTGGTGTGCTGGGAAAACGGTCTGCCTCGTTGCAGGTAGATAGGCTGAAGGCTGAAGGCTTTTAGTGGTACAGCGATGAAGTACGCACTGTGTCGAAGCGCGTGGGCTTCTTGCTCGTGGTTCGTGCCTTACAGGAGCATGTAGAGCCTTCAGCCTTCAGCCTAAACGGCTAAATAGTTACAAAGGGACATACCATGATCTTGCACCGGTCTGAAAGGTTACCGATCGATGTCGGTCCGGAAAATAGGGCGAACGTAGCGCCGGAACAGAATGCCCAAGCAATAGGAGAGAGCGTTCCGTCTCGCGACCTCATCCGAATCGCGCGGCTTCCGATACACTTCTTCACTGCTGCTGTTGCCCTCTTCGGATTGGGTGTAGCCGCAGCGCCCTGGGTGGTAGGTGATCTGGTAGACTTCTTCTATCAGCCACGAATCTTGGCCGTTACCCATACCTTTACGCTGGGATGGATCACCTCTGCGATCATGGGGGTGATGTATCGCGTTGTTCCAGCCCTCACGAAACGGCCTTTACGATTTCCGAGATTGGCGCGCTGGCAGTTTGGGCTCTTCCTGTTCAGCGCGACGGGTCTCATTACGCATATGCTCATCGGAGTGTGGGCACCCACATGGATGGCTGCCGCAGTGATTGTACTCAGTGCGGTATTCTTTGCCGTCAATATGCTGTACTGCCTTGGTCCTTTCTGGCACAAGAGCCCGGCCGAAACCGGAATGTGCATGTCGGTCCTGTTTTTGCCGCTTGCTGCGACCCTGGGCATGCTCCTCGCATTAGATAAGTCTCTCGGGTTCCTCTCCGGCAACGTCATCAGCAACCTGGCCAGCCACGCCCATCTCGCGGCGCTGGGATGGGTGAGCCTTACCATTTGTGCGGTCTCTTATCGGATGGCTCCAGCGTTCCTGTTGTCGGAACTTACGCTGCCGCGCGTGGCGATCTGGCAACTGTACGGCCTTGCCACCGGTGTTGCGGGTCTGGGCCTCTCGCTTCTAGGCTTGATTCCAGGCCCGTCCATCTGGAGCATTGTCATCCTGTCGGCGCTCTTGACGTATGTCGGGATTCTCTCCACGCTTGTGCGTAACCGACGAATTCCGATTGATTGGACGATGCGGCACGCGATGAGCGGCGTCGTCTGTTTGCTGCTCTCGGTTGGACTCGGATTCTCGCTGCTTTGGATTGATCCGGATAGCGTTCTTGGCAATAGAGTCGCGGGAGCGTACGGGGTTCTGGGATTGCTCGGCTGGGTGACGAACCTGATTATCGGAATGTCTTACAAGCTTTTTCCAGGATTCGTCGTCGGCGTGCGTGAGCGCAGAGGTTGGCCAAAGCTGGCGATCGCAGAACTGTCATTGTTTCGCTGTCGGCCGGTCGTTTTCTTCTTACTGAATGCAGGCGTCCTGACACTGGCTGGTGGCCTGATCGCAGCGCAGGTAACGGTCGCTTGGCTCGGCACCCTGATGATTGCGCTGGGAGGCCTGATCTATGTGGTTGTGATGACACGGACCCTCAGTTATGCCTATCGCTCCTCTGTTCCTCGAGCTGCAGATGACCCATTCCGCATCCTCTCCGGTGACTTATAGCGACTGTGAAGCGCTCCGGGTGTGACCAGGCAGCCGTGCCTCCCGTGTCTCTCCGAGCGACCCTTCAGGTCGCTGCCGGGCGGCAGCCTTCGGAAATTCCCTCGGCGACTCGCTCAGTCTCCCTGGAAAAAGAATTTGACAACCTTCCACCCGCTCTCTATCATATCACCAACCCCTGAGAGGGGTGCTGAAGTGACGCGCTCTGATCTGAAGCGAGGGGATAGTACGGAAACCGTGGAAGCCTGAAGGGGCAGATCTGTTTCACTAAGAGAGAAGGGAGAGAATGACCAAGGCTGACATAGCTTCGATCGTCGCTGAAAGAGGCCTCGCCAAGAAACAGGCGATGGAAGTAGTAGAGGCGACCCTTGCTATCGTAAAGAATGCTCTCGAGAAAGGGGAGAAGATCCAGCTTGTCGGCTTTGGCTCTTTTCAGGTCAAGGCCAAGCGTGCGAGGAAAGGCCGGAATCCTCAAACCGGCGAGCCGATCACTATCACGGCTCGTAAGGTGCTGAAGTTCAAGCCCGGAAAAGCCTTGCATCAAGCCGTGAACGGTCTCAACGGGTAGCGTTTGAGGTAGCGGAAGAGGGAAGGCTGTGCCTAGTGCACGGACGCGGTTGGTGAGATCGAGGCCTCGAGCTTCACAAAGGCTTCTCCCGGGTCTTGATGGCAGTGCCGAGATTCCGGAGAAGCTGTACTTTAAAATCGGAGAGGTCGCTGAACTGACCGGCGTTCAACCTTACATCCTCCGCTACTGGGAGACGCAGTTTACAACGCTGCGGCCAACCAAGAGTCCGAGCGGGCAGCGACTGTATAGGCGTAGTGACGTCGTGTCTGTGCTTCACATCAAGGAGTTGCTGTACGAGAAGCGGTTCACTATTGCCGGGGCCAGGCGCCATCTGTCAGCAGAGCAGGGGTCGTTTCCACCAACCGTAGTGGACTCTGTGCGACTGGTAAAGGAAGAACTGAAAAATATCTCCTCATTATTGCGTAGACATTCCCCCTGACGTAACGATCTGGCATCCTCGGGGCGTGGCGCAGCCTGGTAGCGCACTGGCATGGGGGGCCAGGGGTCGTTGGTTCAAATCCAATCGCCCCGACCAGCATGACTCGTCGGTATGCGGGACTATCGAAGGGCAGATAATGCATCTGCTCTTTTTCAGTTGTGAATGAACATTCTGATCTCCAATGATGACGGCATTCATGCTCGAGGCCTTCGAGTGCTTGCGGATGCCCTGTCCAGTCTTGGTGAAGTGTGGGTAGTGGCGCCTGATCGTGAACGGAGCGCATCCAGCCACGCCCTGACGCTTAATCGACCGCTGCGGGTCACCAAGGTTGCGCCGACTTGGTTCACGGTTGACGGCACACCTACCGATTGCGTGGCGCTGGCCCTGATGGGCATGATTAAGCAGAAATTCGACTTGGTGGCATCCGGAATCAATATCGGCGGGAATATGGGCGATGATGTGACCTACTCTGGAACAGTTTCAGCCGCCTTCGAGGCGACATTGCTGGGGTATCCGGCGTTTGCCCTGTCTGTTGTGGCTCAGCGGCGAGTCAACTTCACGGCAGCAGGGCGGGTCGCTGTTATGGTGGCTGAGCTGATCACGCAACATGGCCTGCCGCGGAATACTATGCTGAACGTGAATGTCCCGAATTGCCGCCCCTCAGCAATTAAAGGTGTGGCGATCACGCAACAGGGAAGACGACGCTATGGTGACATCATCGTGAGAAAGGTGGACCCTCGCGGGAAGGCCTATTACTGGATCGGCGGGAAGGAACCCACATGGGAGCCATCGGAAGAAAGCGATTATGCCGCGGTGACGGCAGGATCTATCTCGATCACGCCGCTTCACATAGATCTGACCAACTCTCGCGCTGTCAAAGAGCTCCAGAGATGGAAGTTTCCCTGGAATCACATACCCTCCACAGCGGGACGCCGCCACGTGACAGCGTGAAATGGCCGTCAATTGATGTGAATAACAGGTTTGCGATTCCATAATGGATTACGCGGTTGCCCGGCAACGGATGGTGGCCGAGCAGCTAGTACGACGCGGGATTACGCACTCCGGGGTCCTGCGGGCAATGGCCAAGGTCCACAGACATCTATTTGTGGAAGAGGCCCTTTGGGGGCGCGCCTACGGCAATTGTTCCCTGCCGATTGGTGAGAAGCAAACCATCTCCCAGCCGTTTATGGTGGCGCTCATCGCGGAGGCGCTCGAGCTGGAAGAGGATCAGCGGGTGCTGGAGATCGGAACGGGGTCAGGATATCAGACAGCCATTCTGATGGAATTGGGCGCGAAGGTCTATTCTATCGAGCGGAATCGAACGCTCGCGTTACGTGCGCAGCGCCGGCTGGAGTCGCTCGGGTATCATCATGCGTGGATTCGGGTTGGGGATGGTTCTGTCGGTTGGAAGGAGAAGGCGCCCTTTGACGCTATTGTCGTGAGCGCGGGCGCTCCCACAATCCCGGCGCCTCTTGTCGAACAACTTGCTGAAAATGGACGTCTTGTGGTGCCGGTTGGTCAGCTACAGAACCAAGTTCTGAAGAAAGGTACGAAGAGAGGGGCGAGCATACACTGGGCTGACCTGGGGAATTGTGTGTTCGTCAAATTGATAGGCCAGCAAGGGTGGAAGGGTTGATGTCGGGGCGTAGCGCAGCCTGGTAGCGCACTTGCTTCGGGAGCAAGGGGTCGTTGGTTCAAATCCAATCGCCCCGACCATTTATTCTCCTGCTGGTAAAGCGATCAGCCTTCAGTTGTCCGCTTTTCTGATATGTCTCTGGTTTTAACAGAAGCTGACGGCTGATTACTGATCGCTATTTTCTAAGGGACGGCACAAATGCCGACAGAAGCACTAAAACAGAAAATCCGAGACATCCTAGATTTCCCCAAAAAGGGGATCGTTTTCAAAGATATCACGCCATTGCTGGCGGACGGCAAAGCCTTCCATGCTGCGATCGATCAGATTGCTGAGCGGTTTCATGACCGACACATCGATCTGGTGGTTGGTATAGAGGCGAGGGGGTTCATTATCGCCGCTGCATTGGCCTATAGGCTTCATGCGGGAACAACGTTGATCCGGAAGCCTGGAAAGCTACCGTATAAGACACACCGCACGACCTATGCATTGGAGTACGGGGCCGATACCCTTGAGATCCACCAGGATGCCATACTGCCAAGCCAGCGGATCCTGATGGCGGATGATCTTCTTGCCACAGGCGGCACGATGACCGCCGCGATCGACCTCATTACTCGTCTTGGCGGTAATGTGGTTGGCGTGGCTTTTCTGGTGGAGTTGTTATCTTTGCAGGGAAGGGAACGGTTCGGGGATCGGGAAGTCTTCTCATTGATCCAGTTCTGATCAGCGAGCCTCGGCTGAGTAAGATATGCATTCAGGCGCCCGTAGCTCAGATGGATAGAGCAAGGGTTTCCTAAACCCTGTGTCGCAGGTTCAAGTCCTGTCGGGCGCACCAGCGCGCTGCCGCCTCATGGGGAGTGGAAAGGAATAATGATGCCGCTTCACACAAAACACGTCGATTGGCACCATAGCTCGCGCCGCTCAGTGGCGGAAGTTGCTAAAGGGCTCACGACACTCGCCACCGAAAGGTGGAAGTGGGTTGTCGCAGTGGTTATTGGGCTATTGGCTCTCTCAGCCATCGTCGCCGGGTATTACGCATGGAGCAGCAAAAACGAAACAAATGCCGCGGCCTTCCTGCGTAAGGCAGTGAGCCAGCTTGAAGCAAGCACGAGAGCTGGCCAGGATAGCGCGAAACAGGAGGAGGGGGTTCGATTATTGCGTGAGGTGATGAGTCGTTACGCCGGGAGTGCCGCAGCCGCAGAGGCCGCACTTCGCCTGGGCAGCCATTACTACACGGCGGGTCAATACGATGAGGCTAGAACGGTGTATGTTACCTACCTCGGCCAGAGCCCGAGGGGTGCAGTCGCCTTTTCGGCCGGCATCGGCGTGGGCGATACGTATCTGGCGCAGCGCAATTATGAGAAGGCGGCCGAGACGTACTCCCGGCTCGTCGAGCAGTTCCCTCAAGATCTTTTGCTCCCTGAGGCGCAACTGCATCTGGCCAAAGCCTATCTTGGGTTGAATCGACCTAAAGATGCCAGCACGGTTTATGAGAAGGTCGTCGCGGCGTATCCGAATACCGGCTGGGCCCAAAACGCACAAGTCGAGCTGAACAAGCTTTCCATTACGTCACGCTAAATATCTCCCACCTTCGCCTTCCGCTTGCATAAACTGAGGCGTCATGAGTTTAGTTGCCATACGTCGTATAAGAGAGATTATGTCAACCATAATATTTAACTCGAACATTGCAACGAGAACCACATCGCCCTACCCCTGACCTTTTGGCCTCCCCTATAACCTCGTTAGCGAATTCCAACGACGTCAGCATCCTGGCAACGCGAATGCAGTGCTACCGCTGAAGGCTCTACAGTAGAAGTCAACTGCAATATTCTGGTCAAAACTTGATACCCAGCGTAACGAAGCCAGCGTGGTGTATAGTGCTATATCGGCCATTCACAACTGCGGGAAGAGTCAATGGAGGCTTGTTATCGTCAATATGCCGCGTGTCGTAGATGCCTGCCTGATACGCCACATCTAGGCTGATAGCCGATGGGCGATACCAGCCACCTTGCTCACCGCATGGAATGAAACCTGCGAAATAGCCGCCTGCCTTGCAAAGAAAGCCCATGCCGACAGACAGTATATTCTTGTCACTATCGGGCACCGCGGGGTCAAACGTCTGGCTGGGGACCGGCGTGGCGGAATGTTGCCACCCTGCGCGTGTTGTCATGTCCCAATGCAGAAGCGCGGCAGGATCAATCCATTTATACTCTGTTCCTACCATGAACGTAAGGGTGTTCGACCAGTTCCGCGGAACGGGAATCACCTTTCCAGTGCCCAAGTGGACGTCGGTGTTGCGGAAGCTGCTCCAGTCTGTCTTGTCCAGATCCACCTCAACCTTCCACTCATGGCCTCTGGCCAGGAGGGGCCAGACCGCCATACCGAAGGTAAACGATTGCGGGATCACAAACTTCGTTCGAGCCGATGTGAGCGTCATTCCCGCATCGAGAAACTCCCCCTCTAAGTGGAGCGTCGCGCGGCTTCGATACTGAAAACCGAAGCTGCACCATGGGCGCGTGCCCTCCAGAAGGCAAGGTGTGTAGCGGAGGCTCAGATTGAACCCAGGAGTGGTGTCATTGCCGTTGACTTCGAGGGGCGTCCCACGTGGAGGTAACCCCGGAGCCCCGGAAGAGTGAAACTTCGTCACACCGCCCCCCTCTCCCATGAAGCTTGCAAAGGTGTAGACATCGGCCCCTGCCGCAAGTGAGAGCTGCTCATTCACCTTGTATGCGATCACCGGCCTGATATCGAGCAACGGCAGCGACGCAAATGTCAAGGACGTACTCAGGGGACCATCCTCCGGCCATCGGTTTCTAAGACCAAACGACGAGAAGACGCCGACACCCACTGTCGTTCGCGCTAAGGCGGGGAGGTCCAGAGTGTGTGCGAGCGGCTTGAGATTCGCGGTCAGGTAGACGTGGAGGGGCAGAGGATTGGAGACAGGCCCATCCAGATCTCCAGAGCTCTTTGCACCAGTCGCGCGATTGGTGAAGTGCGTATAGCCACCTACCATAAGGGCACCCATCATCAGTTGGACTCCAGGAAGTTGAGTGATTCCGGCGGGATTGTAATAGATAGCAGAAGGGTCATCGCTCTGGGCTACAAACGCATCGGCCTGGCCGGCTCCCGATGCGCTTTGCGGCATAATCCGAAAGCCGGTTGCCTGCGAGATGGACGGTACGACCAGGGTAAGCCAGAACGCGGCGACCTGAAGCCAACGCTGCCTCTGTAAGCCCATGCCAGATATCACACCAGATCCTTTTATCCAGCAACACACGGAGCCCAAATTTAGGATAATGCTCGATGATGGGGCTCCAGGCTCATGGCTAACAGTCGGGGCAGTTGATTGAATCCTAAAGGATCCAGGAAATCGTGATGTAGGTTATCATGTGTGGATGAATTGTGTCCAGAAATTTGTCAGGAAGGCTTTCGTGGTGATTTCATACTGTTATTGCAGTCGAAACGCTTGGATCTCGCTTTTCTTACCCCACCCCAATTTCCCGCTCTTCACAACGAGCGCGAGCAGACGCCGCCCAAGCCCTTCCCCAAGATCTGCAATCGCGTAGTCGGCCAGCGCTCCGTCAGATATGGGTATCTCCCGCACCTCCTGAAATCGGGCTCCATCCCACTTCAGAACGATTAAGTGTGCCGTCTTACTTGCCGTCCACGAACCTAGCAGCCCGGCGCCTGTCTTCTGTTCTCGCCCCAAGATGACTTGAGGTCTCTCTCCGTCTCTTTCCTTTTCAATCAGCATCCGAGGACCAGCTCGGTGCTGTGGAGCCAACGCCTCTCCACTTACTTCATAGGTGCCAATACGATCTCCGGTTCGTGAGCGGACTTCAAGGGTCGTCCCCCCCTTGAACGTTACGAGCCGCACTGCTCCATCCCCAGCAAGATCGGCCATCATGAATTCCAGCAGCAAAAAACCCGCCGGAACCTCGAGGGCAGGTCCCGGGTGGAAGTTCCGTTCATCCCATGTGTACTGACGAATTGGTTTCGTGGTCTGATCTCCTGGCACCACCGCCTGGCCAAAGAGTTGCGGTGTTTTCCCATTGGATAACAGAGGCCGGAGGACAAGGTCAGGTATGACCCAGATCGGTAAGAGCTTACCGTCTGCCCACTGAAAAACAAAAGCGTGAAAACGACCTTTGTGCAACAGGGTCATGATGACCTCGGCCCCTCCATCGCCAGTGACGTCCATTGCCTCCAGCGTCACCACAGCTCCTTCCCCGCTCAACGGGTACTCCGCAAGAGGTCTGAGGTGGGAGCCATCGATTCGAAAGGCGACAAGCCGATCGGCCCCTGCCAAGAGGAGCTCGCTTTTTCCGTCGCCTTCCAGATCGGCAACCGCCATGGCCGTCATGGAGCCGTCAAACACTGGTTCAAGCGCAATATGTTCTGAAGACATGACAGCGACAGGCGGCTTACTGGATGCTGGGGGGGATACAATGGCTGGCTTGCCAGTCGCCACAGGCGTCGGCACGGCTGGTCGAGCAGTCACAGTCGACTGGGTACGAGACGACTTATCATGAGTGATGACCCCAGGTTTTACCTGTGCGCTGGCGAGAACGATCGGGTTGCCGGTCAGTGCTGAATAGGCCTGCACATCGAGAGACATGGTATCCGCTGAGGGCGTCAGGCGGCTCAACAGAAGGGTCTGTATCTTTCCCTTGTCGGCGAGTTGCTTAAGCATCCGCGGCTCCGCTAACTCTCCTGCCCGTAAGTTCTTGTCAGCCAACAATATCGATCGTAACTGTCGCTCCTCAATCAGTTCGAAACGCCCTGTGTGAACCAGGGCCGCGGCCAGATCCTTAGTTATCGATCGCGCGCCTACTCCGCCGATCCCTTCAACGTCGACATTAGGAAATGCCACAATCATCCGAGCCATGGAGACCCTCACCCGATCACCTTTACGAAAGCTGGCCTTCTCGGCCTTTTTCACGACGGTGGCCTCGGCATAGCGCTCGTGAACGTGAAGGACGCGGACCATTCCAAGATCCTTATCCAACCTTCCCAGAATCTCTCCTGTAATTGGGTGTTTAAACTCTTCCCCTTCATGGAACACATCAAGTTCCATTCCCTGGAACACACCTTCTGCTGTCCCACGATCAATCAGGACCAGACCGCCCTCAGAACCGATGACAAGACCCTCAACGCGGGGAAAGGCGGCGGCGAGTCGTTCGGCGACAACCCTAGCAGCTTCAGCCAATCCGCCCTGCTGATCCTTGGCGGAAGACGGGCTTCCGCCACGAACGGGCGTTCGCTCCTCAGCCGATGCCATCCCGCTTGGAGAGGCAATGAGCAATATGAAAGAAAGAAAGACGAAAAGGAGCGCAACGCGGGAAACCGAAATCGGCGGAACAAATCGACCGCAACCCATAGCGACCCTCCTGCGACTACTACGCTTCACTGGGTTGCTCAACCAGCTCTATGAGCACACCATTGCATCCCTTTGGGTGCAGGAAAGCTACCCTCGTACCGCTGGATCCCGATTTAGGAACGCTGTCGATGAAGGGGAAGCCGGCCTCATGGAGGCGCCTCAGTGTCTCGGGAAGGTCCTCGACCTCAAGGCAGATATGGTGGAGGCCCTCGCCCCGCCTCTCGATGAATTTGCTTGTCGGGTTATCCGAGCCGATTCCCTGAACCAGCTCGATCCGACTCTCCCCAAGATCGAAGAACGCCACCTTCACACGCTCATCAGGAAGCGTCTCGAGGTCACCACACCCCTTCCCCAGAAGTGTCTCGAATAGCCTCGCCGAGGTCTCGACATCTTTCACCGCAATAGCAATGTGCTCGATCCGACGCACCATAGCTCAATACCATGGTATAGGGTTTAGGGTACAGGGTCTAGCAAACAAACACCATTCAAGAACAATGGTCGCAGCGTCTTTTCTTCACCCTATGCCCTCTACCCTATACCCTAAATCCTTCTTCAAATTGCGACCGATTCGCGATGCTCTCCGAAGACGCGCCGCAACACGGCGCAGATCTCCCCGATGGTGGCGTAGGCCTCGACCGCCTCGATCAAAAGCGGCAACAGGTTGCCGCTCCCCTTCGCCGCCTCGTCTAACGTATGGAGGACCCGCTCCACCCTGCTGTTGTCCCGACTGCGGCGGAGTCGATCGACCTTCGCTCGCTGTTCCATCTCAAACCCAGGATCGACAGCAAAGACAGGGATGTGAACAGACTCAGCAGCGGTGAATTCGTTGACTCCGACGACGATGCGCTGCCGTTCCTCCGTGGCTCGCTGCTCCCGGTACGCAGCCTCCTGGATTTCCCGTTGGACGAACCCGACCTCGATCGCCCGCAGCATCCCTCCCATAGCATCGATCTTTTCAATATAGGCGGCAGCTTCTCGCTCGATCCGATCGGTCAACGCTTCCAGATAGTAGGAGCCACCGAGCGGATCGACGGTGTTCGTCACCCCGCTCTCGTGAGCGATGATCTGCTGAGTCCTGAGCGCGAGACGGGCTGCGTCTTCGGTGGGAAGTCCCAGCGCCTCATCGCGCGAGTTGGTGTGTAACGACTGGACCCCGCCAAGGACCGCAGCAATGGCCTGCAATGCGACGCGGGTCAGATTGTTCTCGGCCTGCTGCGCCGTGAGACTCACGCCGGAGGTCTGCGCATGAAAGCGCAGCATCCACGACC